>NZ_JBKQXN010000312.1:0-5226 GCF_046762905.1 Yoonia sp. R2-816
TTCTTCAATATATCTCTGAAATCGCGTCCTGAGTGCCAATGGCAAAGGTGCTGACATGATCCATCCTCCCAAACAGGATGAATCACATCTGATCCCTCAAGGGAATCCCCAGCGATTCAGGTTCAAACCGAAACGCTTTAATGCGATCCGCGCGCAAGAAGTGCTGACTTTGCACAAAGACTATTTCCGGCTGCGCAAGCCTATCGAACGCCGGGTCTACGAAATTGCCCGCAAGCACTGTGGACGACAGCCGACTTGGTCCATCAATTTGGATTTGCTTCATAAGAAGTCTGGATCAAAATCCTCTCTCAAAGAATTCCGACGATCACTGAGGCAACTTGTAGAAGGCGATCACCTCCCTGACTATTCAGTCTCGTTCAAAGGCGATACTGATCTCATTGTCTTCGTTAACCGCGGATCAATGCATAAAGAAGTGATGTTGGTAGAAGGTCCCCGCATCGCGCTGTCATCAAAGGCGTATGAAGACGCAAGAGAGGTAGCACCTGGCTGGGATATTTACTTGCTCGAAAGTGAATGGAAGGGTTGGATGATGGACGGTGGGCTGGACGCACCGAAGAACCCAGATCGGGCCTTTGTGGGCTTTTGCCGGAAATGGTTCGAGAAGCGTGGGCGTCCAAGGTAAAAGGCGACCAGTATTTGTAACTAATTGCACTTATCCGGCGCTCGGATTGCAATCATTGTGATTTTTGGCTCGGGTGAGGCGCAGCCGAGGTAGAGCCCGGTTCAGCTGAAGCTGAACGCCCCGTTTTTTTCCATTGGCCGTCGATCCGTCTTCGCTGTACGACATCCCAATGCCACTACCAATGTCTCATTCATCCTTTTTACAGAATGGCGTTCGCTATGATTTGGCGCATTTGACAGCGTTTGCAGCAGGTATGCCTAATCGCGGGGAAAAGCCTGATCAGACCCTTGGCATTGTCGTTGCGTTCTCAAACCATGTTTATACTAATCGTACCAAGTACGGGGACCAGCACGACTTTGTTGATCACCACGGAACTAAGCGAACCTTTGACCATGATCGCTTTAAGATGTCTCTGAAGCTGCCAGATCTGATCAAAGCGGCCATCGCTTCAGACACTTTGACGTTCATTTCGCATAGCTTTGGCGGCAACAAGAATCTGATGTTGATTGAAACCGATGAGGGCAGACAGTGGTCTGTTGTCTTTTGTTTTGAATCTATCCCAGGAGGCGTTCGTATGGAGGTTTTGTCTACGCACCCGCGTGTTGTGAATGAATCGCAGAAGAATCGCCGCCATTTGAGCTATTTTGCCCGCATGTGCCTGTTCAATCAGATCAGAGTGCCCTAAATTCGAAAGGCCCAGCCTAAGCTGAGCCTTTGAATTAGTTGTCCATTACCGTGGTATGCTAGACCCTCTGCCGAGGCTTTGGGTTGACATGACAGTGACCTCTAAAGTCGAACCTGCCTGCCAAAAACATAGTGTTTTGTGCCCACATTGTCAAGATAATCGGTCATGATCCACTATGGGGATGCAACGCACTGTACCTTCACTTGTTGCTATCGATCCACCTGGACATGAGGCTCTTGTCTTTGAAGCATTCGTGGGGGACTTCGCTGCGCTTGTAGCGGGCGATGCGTTCTGCAAAGGCCACCTGCTTTGATGATGGGTAGTCGTCAAAGGGCGATGTTTCGCGCTTTTTGCCTTGGTTGCGATCTATCCAACGTGAAAGGCGGTGCCGGTCTTGTTGGACGTCCCATGGCAGCACAATGCCGGATCGCTGCGCAATTGATCTTGCAAAACTCAGCTGTTTCTCCGTGACGGGCAACTGATGATAATCGTTGCTCTGCAACTGTGGCTGAGTGTTGGTTGCTGGTGCTGAATTGAGCATGTGAACCTCCATGGATATCTTGATCAAATATAGAACATAACAGGAACATTTTCAAGATTATCGTTCTCAACCCCTTATCTTGTTGGTTCAACAGGCTCCAACAGACCGTGGAACGGGCTTCGTGCATCCGACGATGCATGATGCCGCCAGCGGCATTGCGCCTGTGCGATGCGAAGCCACAGGATTGCTGCTGGCAAATGGGGAGGACCCTGAGGTCTTCCCCTTTGCTGCGGCGGTAGCGATCAGTCGCTGTCGCCCTGCTTGGGCTCAAAAAGGATGATTTCGCCGTTTGTTGGCAATGCGAAGAGCTGGATCTTCATGACTGACTTTGCGTTGTCGGCCTGGGGGAATGCGACGCCGACTCTGTGGAAGCGTGTTTTACCGTCTGTGCCTTCGACTGGTGTAACTGCGTTGAGGTAGTTCATATCGTGTCCCTTTCGTTTTCGATGCAAATCTCTTGCGGCCCCAATTGCGGCCGGATGTCAGGCGCAACTTTGTCTCGCGCGGAATGGGCGCGCAGCGTGCAGGGGAAAGTTGTGCTTGAAGGCACCCGCGTGCCGGCATTTGGTCCAGGGGCCGGATCTTGCATCTTCCAGAAAACGAGAGGGACACGATGTGCGCGTCTTATCGTTGTTTCGCAGTCCAGGTCGAAGGCGCAGATGGCATTTTACCGACAAACCGCAGTTGCGTTCCGTCGACCACCGCATTCCCTTTCAGTCATGATGATCTTGCGGGCGATGCCGACGTGCTGATCACATCAATCTAAGAGCCCAAATTGCGCGCCACCTGTTGTTGGCTTTGACGCTGCAAGATTTTTGACCGCTCTTCCCGCAGCTTTTCTTGCCGTGCCTGCTCCTCCGCCGCTTCAGCACGTTGTTTGGCAAAGGGATGTCCATTTGCGGCAAAGAACACAGGGGCCACCGCTGTGAAGGCCGATGTATGGACCTCCAGGGACAGGGAGTTGCGCTGCTAGCGCAGCAATAGCGCCACGGGAGGAGTTCGTCGATACGTGTGATCGTGTGGTCTGCGATTTTGGCGAGGACCCAAGTGAGCCAGGCTTGCGGATTAACGCCGCTGAACTTGGCGGCTACAACCTTTTGCCTGCCATTGATGAAAGACCTTCGACCAAGAGTATTGTCGTGTATCTGCGAGATGCAGCTACCCTAGAATCTCAATAGCGAAAGGACTATATTTTCAATAAAAACAATAACTTACATTGTTTTTATTGTTGATTGTGGCTGGCGGTTCGGTTAGTCTCCGAGTATGGGACGCGGCTATAGGCCGCTCATAGCAAAGGAGCATTACCCATGAACGCAGTTTCCAATTTCGTTACCGATGGCCCTCAAAAAGTCCTGCTGGCCGACACCTATGTTTCCGAACACAACCCCCGCGCAACCGAAGACGTTGACGAGGACTCGATTCAGGAGCTTGCCCAGACGATCATTGCAAGTGGTTTGATCCAAAACCTCTGTGGCCTGATCGACGCTGATGGAAAAATCGGCATCGTCGCAGGGCGTCGGCGCTGGCTTGCATTGCAGATCGCGGTCAAGGAACGGGCTGATCTGGAACAGATCGATGTACGAGTGACAGATGATCTTCAAACAGCGCGTAGCTGGGCGCTGCTGGAAAACACTCAACGTGTGGATATGGATATCGTTGATAAAATCCGGGCTTATGCAGGGTCGAAGGAACGCGGCCTGACAGTGGCACAGATTGCCAAAGCGTATTGTGATACAGAACAGGACGTTTACCGCTTTATCGCACTCGGCAACCTGCCCTCTCCCGTGTTGGAGGCTCTGAAAGTTGGTGACATCAGCTTTAGCGACGCAAAGGCATTCACCATTTGCGACGACGAAGAAAAAGTCTTGAAGGTGCTGGATCAGGCCATCAACGGTTACGGATGGTCTTCCTACCAGATCAAACGAGCATTGAACGACGACAAGCTGGACGCCAACTGCCGAAGCATGAATTTTGTTGGTCTGGAAGCCTACAAAGGTGCCGGTGGAACACTGACGACCAACCTCTTTGATGAGGATGCAACCGTCGACAACCCAGAACTTCTGGACGAGCTTTTCGAGGCCAGGTTATCATCAAAGGCGGAAGCGCTGCGAGTAGAGCTTCGCTTCGCATGGGTTGAGACTATCGCTGACAATTATGCGACCACGCACGATCTAACCCGCAATGGAACCTACAGCGCGCTTTCGAAAGTGCCGGGTGTCCTGACAGACGATCAGCAGGCCCGGTATGACGAACTCAAAGACACTCAGTGGTGGAATCTCGAAGACGACGAAAAGGCCGACAAAGAGGCCCTGAAAGAAATCCTCGAAGGTGATTACTCGGAGGAACAACGCGCCCTGTCTGGCATTGTGGTCTATGTCACTTCGCGGGGAGACGTTTCGTCCGTCATTGGACTTGTGAAGGCTGAGGATCGCCAAAAGGCTGTCGATGCAGGGTTCCTCAAGTCTGACGAGGTTCTGGCAGCAGAACGGGCCGCAAAGGAGGCTGCAGAGGCGCAAGCCAAAGTGGATGCCAAGTCGCCATTCGCCAACAGCTTTATTGAAGACATGACCGCTATCCGTCTGGCGGCTTTCCAAACAGCCCTGTTGCGTAAACCCGAACTTGTTCTGGATTTGCTGGCATTCGGCCTGTCGCGCGGCTCGACATGGGGCACCGAGACAATGGCTGTGCGCTTTGACGTGCAGCGCAACAAGCCTCAAGGGGAGGACGAGAATTTCGGCCTACACCCTGATTTAGGGGGCCAACGCTCGGATGAAATCGAAATCGAGTTCGACGCCAACACGATGCACGAAACATTCGAAGCTTTTGTTGCCAAGGGTAAGAAGTCGCGCAATGCAACGATCACATCATGGTTCGCCCGAGCGTTCAAAACTCAGGAACAGGACTTCATGTCGTATATCGCAGATAAATCAGGCGCAAACATGCGCGAAGTTTGGACCCCAACCGCTGCAAACTGCTTCAAGCGCCACAAGGGTTGGCAACTGGATGATTTATTCCTGATGCTACTAAACCGGGACAAAACCGACGAACAGTACAAGGCGTTTGTGAAGCTGAAAAAGGGTAAGAAAGACGAAACGATACATGATCTGTTCCACGACGTTGATGTTCAGGCAGTCTACAAAGTGACGCCGGAACAGAAGGCGCGAGAGTGTCCGATCTTCTGTGTATGAGTAATTTGGCCCATGCTTCCTTAACGAAGTGTCAACGGCGGCGTAAAACCCTGCCACTGTGGCGGAGCAAAAGTCGGCCACTTGGTGGCGCGCCTTGGGGCGTGATGCCCTCAAATAGCAAGCACGTTCCAAGGCGCGTTGGCCGTTAGGCCAATCAGATGATGATTAG
>NZ_JBKQXN010000313.1:0-1529 GCF_046762905.1 Yoonia sp. R2-816
GCAAAGGCATCGCTTGCTGAAAGAGACCCATCGCTGGCCGTCACCGTGACACTCAATGTACCATTGAAGCCCTGCGGCGGTGTGCCCGAGAAACTCCCCGAAGCCGCATCAAACATCAGCCAGTCCGGCAGCGCCGCACCCCCAACCAGCGTTGCACTCAGGGTCAGTGCATCGCCATCCACATCCGTGAATGCGTTGGCTGGTAGTGCAAAACTCACGGCTTCATCTTCTGCTGAAGACTGAGGAGGCAATGCAATCGCCACAATAGGTGCATCATTGGTTCCGTGAACAACGACAGAAACGGTTGCGGTGCTCTCCCCGCCATGGCCGTCACTGACGGTATAGGTGAAGGTATCCGTCAGTGTCTGACCCTCTGCCAGGGCCTGAACAGCCTCTGCACCGGTGGGATCATAGCTGATCGTCCCGCCGGTGTTCAGCGTCAGGGTGGCACCATGCGTACTTGTGGCGGACACATCTGTCACCGTGAGTGCATCCCCGTCGATATCACTGTCGTTGGCAAGAAGGGTGGCTGTATCAATCAAAGTGACAGCATCTTCTGTGACAAGATTGGGATTTTGAGCAATACCATTCGCATCAAAAATACGGGCCTTGATGGCCCAGCTAGACGTATCACCTTGCTGCTCGTCACCAGATGTCCAGGTGACGACGAAATGGCCATTGGCGAGCGCTGTCACATTCGGGTCGTATTGACCACCATTGGGAAACTCATTGACCAGGAATTCGCTGACAATCTCGACACCGTTCGCATCAAAAATGCGGGCCTTGATGGCAGTATGAGACGTATCACCTTGCTGCTGGTCCCAAGACTGCCAGGTGACGATAAAATTGCCATTGGTGAGCGCTGTAATACTCGGGCTGCCTTGAGTGTCATTGGTAAATTCATTCACCAGGAACTCACTGACGATCTCATTTCCATCCGTATCGAAAATACGGGCCTTGACGGCCCAACCAGACGTATCGCCTTGCTGCTGATCAGCAGACGTCCAGGTGACGATGAAATGACCATTGGCGAGCGCTGTAACACCTGGGTCGATTTGCAAGTTATTGGTGAATTCATTGACCAGGAACTCGCTGACGGTCTCGTTGCCAGTCGCATCAAAAATGCGGGCCTTGATGACACTACTGGACGTATCGCCTTGCTGCTGGCCATCAGACTCCCAGGTGACGACGAAATGACCATTGGCGAGCGCTGTCACACTCGGACTGCCTTGAGTGTCATTGGTAAATTCATTGACCAGGAACTCGCTGACGGTCTCGTTGCCATCCGCATCAAAAATGCGGGCCTTGACGGCATAACCAGACGTATCGCCTTGCTGCCTGTCATCAGACTGCCAGGTGACAACAAAATGGCCATTGTCGAGGGCTGTAATACTCGGGCTACCTTGAGTGCCATTGGCAAATTCATTGACCAGGAACTCACTGACGATCTCGTTACCATCCGCACCAAAAATACGGGCTTTGATGGCAGAATTGGACGTATCGCCTTGCTGCCCGTCTTCAGACTGCCA
>NZ_JBKQXN010000314.1:0-1570 GCF_046762905.1 Yoonia sp. R2-816
AGCGCCCTGTGGATCACCCGCCCAACTGATCTCCGATCCGGCCTTAGCGCCCCATTCTGAACTCAGCCGGACTCGACCCTGTCTACTGCAGGCATAACCGACGTCCAACAAGGGCGCCCGTCGAAGCCGAACAGGCATTGAACCTGTTTAGGTCTTCAAGTGCGTCCGAAGAGCTTTTCAATGTCGGCAAGTTTCAGTTCTACATAGGTTGGTCGTCCGTGGTTGCACTGACCGGAATGCGGTGTTGCCTCCATTTCACGGAGCAATGCGTTCATTTCTTCCGCGCGCATCCAACGACCCGACCGGATAGATCCGTGGCAAGTAACACGGCTGAGGATGGCGTCGATTTTAGCTTTTACGATTTGGCTTTCGCCCTGATCTGAGAGTTCGTCCAAAACGTCGAGAAGTAAAGACCGGGCATCGACTTCACCCAAAATAGCGGGTGTCTCTCGCACAGCGATGGCGTTTCCTCCGAATGGTTCGATGGTCAATCCCATACCACTGAGTTCCTCGGCCACTTCCATCAGTCGAGAGCAATCTTCCTCCGGAAGCTCCACGATTTCCGGTATCAAAAGTGCTTGGGCAGCAATGCCGTCTTTCGCCATCTGGTGTTTAAGTCTCTCGTAGACCAGTCTTTCATGTGCGGCATGTTGGTCTACGATCACCATACCATCAGATGTTTGCGCGATGATGTAGTTTTCATGTACCTGCCCGCGTGCTGCGCCAAGCGGAAGGCTTTCTGCAGGCGTTTCGGCTTCCTGGGTAGGTGTCGGCTCAGATGAGGAAGAACCCTCTGGAACACTGAGCTCCGGAGTGTTTCCGCTCAGATCATTGGCAAGCTCTTCGAACGCAGGAGTTTGGGCTTGATATGCCGCACCCCGCGCCGCGTTGGATGGCCGATCCATTTGATAAACTCGGGTTGGGCCGGGCTTCATTGGTTCCGGTCTCATTGCACCCAGTGTTGCGTCAGAAACAGTCGTCGAGGCCCTATGCCCCGCACCGGCCAGAGCATGCTTCAAAGCCGAGACAATCAGCCCGCGGGCCACACCTGGGTCGCGGAACCGGACCTCGGATTTCGCAGGATGCACATTTACATCCACCAGGGTGGGCTCGCAATCTATGAACAGCACCGCCGCGGGGTGGCGGTCGCGACTGAGAAAATCGGAATAGGCGGCCCGAAGCGCCCCGATGAGCAACTTGTCACGTACCGGGCGGCCATTGACGTAGAGGAATTGCGACACCGCAGCGCCCCGCGAATAGGTTGGGAGGGCCGCATATCCGTAAAGCCGAAGCCCATCCCGAGTCGCGTCGATCCGCAATGCGTTATCCGCAAAGTCACGGCCTAAAACTTTTGCGAGCCTTGCGTGCAATGCATCAAACAAATCACCGCTCTCACGATCTGCCCGGAAGACAACACGCCCTTCGCCTCCACCAGATACGTCTCGTAAGACAAACGTCACTGAGGGCTCGGCCATGGAAAGCCGCTTAACAACATCTGAAATCGCTTGTGCTTCTGAACGATCAGTGCGCATGAACTTCAAGCGAGCCGGTGTTGCAAAGAACAGATCAC
>NZ_JBKQXN010000315.1:0-1245 GCF_046762905.1 Yoonia sp. R2-816
GGCGCTTGTGGCGGGTGATGCGCGCTGAATTGGGCGCTGCGATTTTGCAGATGGGCGTGTCTGCCTGACGATTGGGGCCTTCTCAATCAGATGACAGGAGGTTCCGATGACGGACCAGTATGTTCCTGCGCTGCGTCAGCGCTTTCTCGAAGACGTGCGGATCAAAGGGCTGCAGCCGAAGACGCAGACGACGTGCCCGCGCCTAGAGATGAAGCGGCATATGGGCTATCAGCGGGCGGCCAAGAAGATCCCCGTTGTGCTGAGCGTCGAGGAGGTTGCGCGCATTCTCGAAGCTGTGCTGGCCTACTTGAGTCTCCTTTCGAGAGGAGCCATCCTACCCGAAGAGGAAGTCGTCTTCCGTCAGGTTTGTCACGGCGAAGTACCTTAAGGTAATCAAACCGTGCCCGGATACAGAAATATCTGTATCCGTACCGTCCGATGTGATGGTCAAATCTGAGTAGGATACACCGGTGGTATAAACTCTGATAAGGTCAATGCCATCTTCGAAGTCTCCTATCGTGTCGTTTCCAAAACTGTCTCTAAAGACAAACTTGTCACTTCCGGAACCGCCCGACAGGGTGTCATCGCCAGCATCGCCGTACAGGGTGTCATGGCCATCACCGCCGCGCAGATAGTCATCGCCAGCGCCGCCGTACAGATTGTCATTGCCATCACCGCCCCGCAGGCGGTCATCGCCATCACCGCCCCACAGAATGTCATCGCCAGCATCGCCCCACAGAATGTCATTGCCATCACCGCCGTACAGATCGTCCCGGCCGTCATCGCCACTCAGATCGTCATCGCCAGCATCGCCGTACAGATAGTCATCGTGAGCACCGCCGTACAGATCGTCATCGCCATCACCGCCACTCAGATAGTCATCGCCATCACCGCCGTACAGATCGTCCCGGCCATCACCGCCGTACAGTTTGTCATCGCCATCACCGCCGTACAGAATGTCATCGCCAGCATCGCCGTACAGATCGCCCCGCAGGGTGTCATCGTCATCACCGCCCCACAGAATGTCATCGCCAGCATTGCCGTACAGACGGTCATCGCCAGCATCGCCGATGATCTGGTCGTTTCCGGTGCTGCCGTACAGATATGTAATCGGCGGAGCAATACTCGGCCACGGTAGCGGCGGCGTTGTGTTGTCGCGGGCGGCGTAAAAGTCGGCCACTTTTGCCCTTTCATTTGATGGGAGGGCATGGGGATATTCACCGTGGAATTGTATTTGAAGGTTCG
>NZ_JBKQXN010000316.1:0-162882 GCF_046762905.1 Yoonia sp. R2-816
ACAGAACCCGACCCCGATCTGTGCGCCAGGCTGCCCCTAGGTCAGCCCCGGACCCCCGCAAACTCTTTCAGCTGTTCACAGATTTCAGGCGCACCCAATTGCGTGACACCCAATTATTTCCAACTTTTCGCGAGGGCGTGACCGGAATGAAATCAAATCACGTTGTTCGCGGCCAGTTCGGTGAAGGCAAACAGGTTCAGACCAATATGTGCCAGCACGCCGAATCCGACCGTACCAGTCTGAACTTTCGATGCGGTCCATAGAATTCCGCCGAGTAAGGCACCGCCCAAAAGCGCTGTCGCACCGCCGGTGGTGGCGACGTCAGCGGCGAACAGCAAGGCAATGTGCCAGCCGGTGAAAAGGAAAAGCTGTATCGCCTGATCAGACCGTGTCGCGTCGTCCTGCAACACGGTGCCGCGCCAGAACAATTCTTCCAGTGTGCCGTTCAAAACGGCACATGTCCCCATTACTGCGATGATCCAGAGCGGCAGGGCGTTTTCCAGCAATGCCAGGATGGCCGCAACGGCCACCGCCAAGATCACCAAGACATTGACAATGACCAGCCACCTGGCGGGCCATTTGAGTTGCAGCCGCTTCAGACGAAAGCCGCCGCGCCATGCGATCAAGGGGATCAGGATGCAGCCCCAATACACCGCCAGCGCGGCGAAATATCCCCAGAATGGTGGTAGCAGACGCGTCGTGCTATAGAACACAAGCGCCAGCAAGGGGATAGCGGCAGTGACGGCCCATGCCGCGTGGCGATCCATCAGGTGATGGCTTCAAGCCGTTCCTTGGACAGATCACCGGGCACAATCGTGATCGGAATGGGCAGGCTGCCTGCCTGACGGCTCAGATGCGTGACCAGCGGCCCCGGCCCCTTGTTATCGGTGCCTGCACCCAGAACCAGCACACCGATATCCGGGTCTTCCTTGATCTGGTTCATGATCTCTACCAGCGGTTCGCCTTCGCGGATGATCAGTTCGGGATGTACGTTTTGTTTGTCGCGCATCCATTTGGCGAAAACCTCGTAATGGACCTCGATCCGTTCACGGGCTTCGGCGCGCATGATCTCGCCCACGCCGATCCAGTGATTGAATTCATCAGGCGGAATGATCGACAGGATCGCAACGCCCCCGCCCGAATGCGCCGCCCGCATCGCGGCAAAGCGCATCGCGTTCAGACATTCGCGGCTGTCATCCAGCACGACCAGAAACTTGCGCATGGTATTCTCCCTCAGTCGGGCTGATTGTGAAGTATCAGCGCGGCGCTGGCAACGGGCCTTGCGCACGTCCGATCATGACCGGGATCAGCACTGACAGCAGCAACAGCCGCGCCACATGGGCCGCCGCGACAAAGCCGGGATTGGCCCCGATGGCGACCCCCATGACGGTCATGGTTTCAAGACCGCCGGGCGCGAAGGCCACAAGCACGTGCAAGAGCGGCATATCCACGATCCGCATCGCCGCCAGAGCGGCCAAAAGCGTGATCAGCGCGGCCAGTGTGGTGCCGGCTAGACCTGCGAATGCAGATTGCCGCAAATCCTGCAGGCTGATCCCCACGAACCGGGTGCCGATCAAAGCGCCAATGGCGGCCAGGGCCGGATAGGCGATCCAATAGCTGAGCGTTCCGGGCGTGAACCCGGTCAGCCGCGCGGCGGCCCCGACGGCCATACCGGCGATCAGGGTGGCGGCAGGGATGCGCAGATATATCGCCAGCGGCGCAAGTGCAGCGGCCGCCAAAAGGCAAAGGGCCGTTTGCAGCAGGGTCATTTCGGTCGTGTCGCTGGGCGTGATCCCGACGCCTGTTTCAATCCCTGCCAGATAGGCGGCGAAAGGCACGGCCAACGTCAGCGCCAAGAGTCGGATTGATTGCACGATGGCGACCCGCTCGGTCGGGAGTTTGAGGTCTTCGCCCAGCGCGATGACATAGCTCAGATGCCCCGGCGTGGCCGCAAGCAGGGCGGATCGGGCATCGGTGCTCATCAGGTGCTGCATCAATCGCCGCCCTAGCAGAACCATCGCGATCAGGGAAAACCCGAGGATGGCAAAGGCAAATGGCCATTTGGTTAACGCCACGACCGACGCCGGTGAAACGGTGGCCCCGATTGCGACACCCGCGACCAGAAAGACCGCGTTGCGCAGGGGTTTCGGGAACCGCAGGTCTAGCCCGCAAAGCGCGCCAATGGTCGTGGCGATCGCAGGTCCGATCAACAGCGGGATGGGAAGTTTGAGCAGGATTGCCACAATGGCCCCGACGACCGACAGGGCGGCGAGAAGCAGCAGTCTGACAGCGATCCTGCGCCAATCCGTCATGCGTTGGACGCCGCCCAATCCCAATACATCTCGCGCACCCGCTTGGTGATCGGGCCAACCTGATACTGCCTGTCTTCAAAGGCGGTGACGGGTGTGACCTTGGACATATTGCCGGACAGAAACACCTCATCCGCGTCGCGGAAATCGTCAAAGGTCAGCACGGTCTCATGCACCTCTATCCCGTCGGCCTTCATATTGGCGATGTGCCGGGCGCGGGTGATCCCGGCGAGGAACGTGCCGTTTGCGATGGGCGTTAACGCCACCCCATCCTTGACCATGAACACATTTGTGGTGGCGGTTTCGGCCACATTGCCCATCGCGTCAGCGACCAGAGCATTGGCAAAGCCGCGTGTGCGCACCTCGGCTAACATCCTGGCGTTATTGGGATAAAGGCAGCCCGCCTTGGCGTTGACCACGTTATCCTCCATCACCGGTCGCCGGAATTTCGTCGGGCCCAGCGTGGTTGTGGCGGTGGGTGGGGCGAAGGGGATTTCTTCTAGACAGATGGCAAAGCCGGTCTCGCCCGGATCGGGCACAATGGCCGCCGCATCGCCATGGATCGCCCAGTACATGGGCCGGATATAGATCGCGGCGTCCTTGGGATAGGCCTGCAGGCCTTCGCGGATGATGGCGAGCATATCGTCGGTGCTGACCGTGGGTGTCAGCATCAGCGCCTTGGCGGAATGGTTGGCGCGGGCGCAATGCAGATCAAGATCCGGGGTCAGCCCGTTGACCGCGCGCGCCCCGTCAAACACGGTTGTGCCCAGCCAGCTGCCATGATCGGCAGCGCGCATGATGGGGATGTCGCCATCATGCCATTGCCCTTGAAAATATGTGCGGATATGCGTCCCGGTTGCCATTTTCGTCTCTCCCTTGCCGGAACCCTAGGCCTGCGTTTACCGAAGGTAAAGAAGGGGCGGCGCGTTCGATGCCGGGGAACATCGAACGCGCCTGCAGGATGAACCCGAGGGACGGTATGGGCATCGTGCAATGGCGGGGCAAAGCGATTCTGTTCCGCCGGATGGCTGCAGAATTCACCCGGCGCGTTTCAGATTTATGACAGTGTGTGCGCAACGTTCGGTGGGTGCGGCAGGACGGCGCAACACCACGATTTGCCTGAATGAGCGAATCATCAGTTAACGTTGGGGTTTGGTGCGAAATGGCTGGTCGGCATCGCGTCGGCATCGCGTCGGCCTTACGTCGGACCCCAAAGGCCCAAATCACCGCATTAACGCCCCGCGCGGTCGAAAGATGAATGAGCCGTTAAGGATTGTGCCTTTCGCGGACCGCTCCGGATTTGCGATGCTGACGGCATGAGAAAACCCGGCCCATATCAGTTTCGTCCGGCCCGCCTGAAAGATATGCCCATGGTCAGCGCCTGGCAGGCGCTGCCGCATGTCGCACGGTGGTGGGATGATGACCCGGTCTATGATGCGGCGGATCTGGCCGATCCGCGCGTCTCGCAATGGATTGTGGCGATGGATGGCACGCCCTTTGGCTACCTGCAGGATTATGATGTGCATGGGTGGGCGGATCACCACTTTTCCCATCTTCCGCCGGGCGTGCGCGACATTGATCAGTTCATTGGCCCCGCAGAGATGTTGGGGCAGGGGCACGGCCCCGGATTTATCGCGCAGCGTATGGGAGATTTGTTTGATGCAGGGGCCCCGGTGATTGCGATTGATCCGCATCCGGACAATACCCGCGCCATCGCCGCCTATGCCAAGGTCGGGTTTCGCAAGCTGGGTGCCCCGCGCCAGACCCGTTGGGGTCTAATTCTGCCCATGGCGGCGCATCGTCGCCCGGTCTGACTAATCCTGAAAGGCGGTTCCGTGACCTGGCCCGTTCATCTTCAGTTGCCGTAAAGTCACTTTTCGTCCCTTGAAAAAGCCAGCTTTGGTCGGGAATGCGCCCTCATTCGGCTTTGTTGAGCCGGTATCAGAAAAGCGACAGTGAGTAAGTGAGTACCCCGATGTTTGTAATGTCCAACCGCCCGATCCTTGCCAAAGCGAATGTGGCTGCCGCGTTGGCGCTGAGCCTGATCATGGCGAGCCCCGCAACGGCCCAGCAGTCAATGTACGCGTCCAGCGCGCTGGCAGACAGTGCTGTAGAACAGGTGCAGGTCCCCCCGTTGATCGGCGCGGTTGATCTGCAGGTACTGATGGGCCTGACAGAGCCGCAGATCGTCGATATCCGCAACCCGCGCGCCATCCGTAGCCTTTACAGCTATGCCAGCGGCCATATTCCCGGTGCGGTGAATGTCCCCTACGGCACCTGGCGCAATATCTGGGCCGACCCGCTGAACGTGCCCACTGATGCGGATATGACCCGTGCCATCCAATCCATGGGCCTGACCAAGGATCGCCCCGTCGTGATCGTGCACAGCAGTGCCGCGCGCGGCAACTTTGGATCGGCCGCCTGGGTCTATTGGGTGCTGAAGACAGCCGGTTTTGAAAACATCGCCATTCTGAATGGCGGGGTGCGCGGCTGGAAGGATATGGGCGGCGAGATGTCCACCGAAGCGGTCGAGATCGTGCCATCGCAAGAGGTCATCACGGTAAATGGGACCTGGCTTGCCACCCATGAGGATGTGGATGCCGTCATCAATGGCACCAGCGACGCGCAATTGCTGGATGCCCGCCCGCTGCATCAGATCATGAATGACGCCTCTATCGAAGGGTCATTCACACTGAATGCCGAGGAACTGATCACCGGCGACAAGGGCATGGCCGGTGACGATCTTGAGATTTTCATGCGGATCAAGGATGCCGGGCTGGAATGGCAGCGTGGCGAGGTGATCACCTATTGCAATAATGGGGCGCTGGCGGCGGTTGACTGGTTCATGGCCAGTGAGATTGCTGGCATTCCCAACGTCAAGGTCTATGGCCATTCGTTGCGCGCCCGCGAACGGGCCCTGGACGCGCTGGAGAGCTGACCATGGGACGGGTTGTGATGGTGCAGAAATGTGAAATCACGCTGGTCCCGGCCTGCAAACTGGGCCGCTACGGTCCGGTCCGGCGTCATCACAGCCTGACCATGGCTTGGTCACCGCCGCGCGACACGGACAGGATCACGCGTCTGCCCCTGTCGCCGCGCCCCCCGCGCCTTGCTTACGACCGCAGCAACCCCACGATGTCATAGGTCTTTTGCAGGATCGGGTCGGCAATGGCCCGCGCCCGTTCCGCCCCGTCGCCCAGGATCCGGTCGATTTCAGCGGGGTCGTTCATCAGCCGCCCCATTTCATCGGCGATCGGGGCCAGTTTTGCCACTGCCAGGTCAGCAAGTGCGGGTTTGAACGTGCCCCAGCCTGCGCCGGGATATTGGGCGATCACGGCCTCTGGCGTGGTATCATCAAGTGCGGCGTAGATTTCGACAAGGTTGCGCGCCTCTGGCCGATCCTTCAGCCCCTCGACGGTTTCTGGCAGCGGTGCCGGATCTGTCTTGGCCTTCTTGAATTTCTTGACGATGGTGTCGGCATCATCGGTCATGTTGACCCGCTCCATGTCGCTTTCGCCCGACTTGGACATCTTTTTCGTCCCATCCCGCAGGTTCATCACCCGCGTGGCGGGCCCGTCGATCACCGGTTCAGTGATCGGAAAGAAATCCGATTTGAAATCGTGATTGAATTTAGCGGCAATATCGCGCGTCAGTTCCACATGCTGTTTCTGATCCTCGCCCACGGGCACATGGGTGGCGTGATAAAGCAGGATGTCGGCTGCCATCAGGGCTGGATAGGCATAAAGTCCCAGCGACTCCTTTTCGGCATTTGCACCCGCCTTGTCCTTGAACTGGGTCATCCGGTTCATCCAGCCGACGCGCGCCACGCAGCTGAAGATCCAGCCCAGTTCAGCATGGGCGGGCACCTGTGACTGGTTGAAAAGGATGGATTTGGTCGGGTCGAGCCCGGCGGCCAGATAACCTGCGGCGACCTCGCGCGTGCCATTGGCCAGCTCTGCCGGGTCCTGCCAGACAGTAATGGCGTGCAGATCGACCACGCAATAGACGGTTTCCATTTCGCCCTGCATGCCGACGAACCGCTTGATCGCCCCCAGATAGTTACCCAGTTGCAACCCGCCAGAGGGCTTGATCCCGGAAAAGACGCGGGGGGTGAATTTTGTGTCGGTCATGTCAGGGTCCGGTTTGGTTTCGGGGCTGGATTTCGGGGCAGGCGTCGCATACCCATGCCAGACAGACCCGTCAACTTCAACAGCCCGCAAAGGCCGCCCGATGACCCCCGAAAAGCCGCTGAATGCCATCCCGCCTGTTGTGATCGCACTGACGCTCTTGATTGTCGGCATCGAGGTTGTTCTGCAACTGGCCAATAACGGTTTTATTGGCGGACCGCAGGGGTTGAGCTGGCGATTGAATGCGGTCAATGAATTCGGCTTTTCGACGCGCGTGTTTGATCGGGTGGTGGAGCGGGCGAATTACTCTTTCGATATGCTCAAGCGCTTTGTCACCTATCCTTATGTCAATGCCCAACTGACCCAGGTGGCGTTCTGCGCCGCGCTGACCCTGGCCCTGGGCAAGTTCGCAGGCGAATATTACGGCGGGCTGAAGGTCTTGGTCATCTATGTGTTTTCCAGCATCGTCGGCGCGTTTGTGTTTGGCCTGCTGGCGAACGGGGATTTCCCGCTTTATGGCGGGTTCACCCCGGTTTATGGCCTGATCGGCGCCTATACATATGCGCTGTGGCTGCAATTGGGGCAGGCCGGTCAGAACCAGTTGCTTGCCTTTCGCCTGATTGGCGTGCTGCTCTTGATTCAACTGATCTTTGGCGTGGTGTTCGGCCTGATCGCCGAGGCCCCGCCACCGCCATCATGGATTGCCGAGCTGTCCGGATTCTTTGGCGGGCTTGGTATTTCGGTGCTTTTGGCGCCTGGGGGCTGGACGACATTCCTGGACCGGATGCGCCAGCGCTCCTAACGGCGCAATGCGCGCCGGAATTCGCCCATGCGGAAGGCACCGATCAGGTGCCCGATCCCGAAGTAGCTGATGATCCCGATGCTGATGAGCAATGCGAGGGCCGCGTAGCGAATAGTCGCGGTGCCAAAGAACGGTTTCATGATGGTGGCGCTGATGGCAAGGATAACCCCCATGCCGATGGCGGCGACGATGATCCGCCAGAGCCGCCGTTTGAAACGGTCATCGAACTGTGCCGCATCGCCCATATTGCGTGACCCCCACCACAACAGTGCAACAGTGGCCCAACCGGTGATGGTTGTCCCGATCGCGGCGGCGGTGAAGCCGATGATTGGGGACAGGCCGATGGCAAGGGCCGCGTTCAGTGCCATGGCGACGAGGGCATAGTAGAATGGCCGCTTGGTGTCCTCGCGGGCGAAAAATAGTGGCTGCAGCGCTTTTTGCATGACAAAGGCAGGTAGTCCGAGCCCGTATATGGCGACGGCAATCGCGGTGTTGGCTGTGTCATCGCTGGTAAACGCCCCGCGTTCGTAAAGGACGCTGACAAGGGGCAGGGGAATGACCATAAGAGCGATGGCGGCTGGAATGGTCAGAGCGAGGCTGAGTTCGCAGGCGCGGTTGAAGGCGTCCTTGCCACCGGTATCGTCGCCAGCGCGCAAGCGACGGGACAGATCGGGGAGCAGTACGACGCCGATGGCGATGCCCACGACCCCCAGGGGGAGTTGGTAGAGCCGGTCAGCGTAGTTGAGCCATGCCACCGCCCCATCAAAGAAGCTGGCCACCTGTCGCCCGACCAACAGGTTGATCTGAACGACCCCACCGGCGAGCGCGGCGGGTGCTGCGATGATAGCCAGCCGTTTGAGTTCGGGCGTTATTTTGGGCCAGCCCGGCATCAGTGCAAAGCCCGCCCGTTTGGCGGCCACCCAGACCAGCATCATTTGGGCGATGCCCGCAAAAGGGACGGCATAGGCCAGAATGCTGCCGATTTCGGATTGGCTGTTGTCGCTGAAGACAGCGCCGATCAGCAAGGCGCCGACAAATATTATGTTGAGTAGAACCGGTGCCGCCGCCGCCGCCGCAAATCGTCCCGTGGCGTTGAGAACCCCCGACAGCAGAGCAGAGAGAGAGATAAATAGAATGTATGGAAAGGCGATGCGCCCATAATAAACGGCAAGGTCAAATCGCTCGGTGCCGATGAACCCGCTGGCCATCATGGTCACAAGCGCCGGCATCAGGATGACACCGATCACAGTAAACACGGTCAGGATACCAGCCAGACCGACAAAGGCGTCCTGGGCAAAGCGGTGCGCGTCATCATCGCCTTCGAGTTTCTTAGAGAACATCGGGACGAAGGCCATGTTGAACGCCCCTTCGGCAAAGAAGCGGCGGAAGAGGTTGGGTAGCGAGAAGGCGATTAGAAAGGCCTCTGCCACCGGCCCGGTCCCGAGGAATGCCGCGATCATGATGTCGCGGACAAAGCCAAGCACGCGGCTCAGCAACGTCCAGATGCCGACCGTGAAAAAGCCTGCCATTAAGCGGATAGGTTTCATACGGCGCGCCCAAGAGTTTTGGAGAACTTTTGACAAATTTCTTGCAAGAAATTTGCCCCCTTATGATGCCTCGTCATGCGCCGGCCCGCTCAGCGACCTGGCTGATCGCGTCGCGCAGTTTCTGTTCCAGCGCTTTGCGTTTGGGTTCGGAATGGTATTTCAGCCCGACCATGTCCTTGACATAGAATGTATCCACCACCTGTTCCCCGTAAGTCGCGATGACCGCAGAGGCAATATAGACGTGATTATGTGCAAGAGTTCGTGTCAAATCGAACAGAAGTCCGGGGCGGTCACGTGTATCGACTTCAATGATGGTGTAGATGTCGGACCCTTCGTTGTCGAAGGTGATATTGGTGGGCACTTTGAATGCCCGTTCGCGTTTCTTGATTTCCTTGTCCTTGAATTTGTCGCGCGGCACGACCTCGCCCTTGAGCGTTTTGACGATCACGTCGCGTAGGCGGGGCAGGCGTGCTTCCTCGTAAGGATTGCCATCATTGTCCTGTATCCAGAACACGGCTGTGGCATAGCCATCCTTGGTCGTATAGGTCCGCGCGTCCACGATATTGGCACCCACAAGGGTCAGCGCTCCGGTCATCCGGCTGAAGAGACCGGGGTGATCGACCATGGCAAAACAGGCCCTTGTCGCATCACGGTCTTCGTCGAGCATCAGATCAACCTTGATCTGATCATCGGCGATATCACGCAGCATATCGGCAAAGATGATCTGAGCGGCTAGCGGCATCCCTTGCAAATAGGGTCCGTAGTGCCGTCCCATTTCAGTCTTGATGTCCTTGGGTGCCCAATCGGCGAGCGCATCGCGCAGGGCGCGTTTTGCTTCGACTTCGCGGGTTTCGCGGTTGATATCCTCAATCCCGGTCTGAAGGGCGTTCTTGGTGGCCTTGTAAAGGTTGCGGATCAGGACGGCCTTCCAGTTGTTCCACGTGCCAGGCCCGACGCCCCGGATATCGCAGACTGTTAGCACCGTCAGCAGATCAAGCCGCTCCACCGATTTGACCGCGTTGGCAAAGCCACGCACCGTGCGTGGTTCAGAGATATCCCGTTTTTGGGCGACGTCTGACATCAGAAGATGATAGCGGATGAGCCATTCGACTGTTTCGCAGTCTTTCTTGTTCAACCCAAGACGGGGCGCCACCTTGCGCGCGATCTGCGCGCCGAGGATCGAATGATCCTCGTTCCGGCCTTTACCGATATCATGAAGGAGCAGGGCCACGTAGAGCACCTTGCGGTTGACCCCACGTTCCAGGATGCCCGAGGCGACGGGCAGTTCCTCGATAAGTTCCTTGCGTTCGATCTGGGCCAGGTTGCTGATGCATTGGATCGTGTGTTCGTCCACCGTGTAGTGGTGGTACATGTTGAATTGCATCATGGCGACGATGGGCGCGAATTCGGGTATGAACGCATCGAGCACACCCAGTTCATTCATCCGCCGCAGCCCCCGTTCGGGATTGCCGTGTTTGAGCATCAGGTCAAGAAAGATGCGTGTCGCCGTCTTGTCCTGACGCATGTCTTCGTCAATCAAGTCGAGATTGGCCGAGAGCAGTCGCATGGCGTCGGGGTGCAGCAGCGTGCCGGTGCGCAGCGCCTCTTCGAAGATCCGCAGCATGTTGAGCTTGTCGGCGAAGAAGGCCTTTTCGTCGGCGACCGTCAGCCGGTTCTGTTTGATCGCATAGGGTGGTTTGGCTTTCTTGCGCCGGCTGAGCAAACGGGCGAGCATTGGTTCGGGCTTGGTGTGATCCGCCTCAAGCGCCGTCAGAACGATCCGCGTCAGTTCGCCGACTTTGGTCGCCTGCCGGAAATAGGCCTGCATGAAATGTTCGACGGCCCGTCTGCCCCCGTGATCGGTATAGCCCATGGCGGCTGCCACCTCGACCTGCATGTCGAAGGTGAGCTGATCCATCGCCCTGTTGGCGATCAGGTGCAGATGGCAACGCACGGCCCAGAGGAAATCCTCAGCCGTGACGAATGTTTCGAATTCTTCCGGGGTGAAAACCTTGAGGTCGACCAGATCGGCGGCGTCTTTGACCCCGTGTACGTATTTGCTGATCCAGAACAGTGATTGCAGATCGCGTAGCCCACCCTTGCCCTCTTTTACATTGGGTTCGACCACATAGCGTTGCCCGCCCTGTTTGCGGTGACGTTCGGCCCGTTCTTCAAGCTTGGCATCAATGAATTCGGCGGTGGTCGATTTGAACAGATCCTTCCACAGCCGCTTGCCCAGCTCGTCGGCCAAGGCGGCGTCGCCCGCCAGATAGCGGTATTCGACCAGTGAGGTCCGGATGGTATAGTCGTCGCGCGCCAGTCTGATACATTCGCTGATTGTGCGGCTGGCATGGCCGACCTTCAGCTTGAGGTCCCAGAGGATGTACAGCATCGATTCGATGACGCTTTCTGCCCATGGAGTCATTTTATAGGGCGTCAGGAAAAGCAGATCGACGTCAGAATACCCCGCCATTTCACCCCGCCCATAGCCGCCAACGGCGATCAGCGACAGTTTTTCGCCTTCGGTCGGGTTGGGCAGCGGATGCAGGTGGTGCATGGCGATGTGCAGCGCCTGTGTGACGATCTGATCGGTCAGCCAGCTATAGCTACGGGTCGCGGGCCGCGCAGCAAATGGCTGCGCCTGGAAGGCCGTGGCGATGGCTGTCCGCCCATCTTGGCGCGCTTTGCCCAAGATCGATACGACGGCACTGCGCAGGTCCATTTCGGACGTGGCATTGCTTGCCGCCTCGGCGATGGCGGCCGACACGGCAGGTGTGTCAAAAATGACAGACGCCGGACAGATCAAACCGTCCGGCGCAGCGATTGTCAGCGTGTCGGCAGGATCAGAATCCTGCGCCGCCAAAGCTTCTTGGGGCTTGTTCAAGGACGACCACCTGATTGTTTTGAATTGTTGCAATAGCCAGCGCGCGTTCGTTGAGCCCGTTGGGCAAGAGCCGGAACACGCCCGCTGTGCCGCGGAAACCCTGCGGGCTGGTCAACGCGCCCTTGGTCAGCGCCTGATCATTGCCAGCTGCCACCAGCGCACCAATTGCCGCAATCCCGTCATAGGCGAGCCCCGCCAACGGATGCGGGTTTTCCCCATAGGTAGCAGCGTAGCGATTGGCGAAAAGCGCGGCGGTGGATTGATCCGGCATGGCAAACAGACCGCCCTGCAGCCCGGGCAGTGCGGCGGCCTGCGGCACCGCATCCCAGCGGGTCAGGCCGATGAACCGGGTGCTGGTGGTGTCAATCCCGGCCTCCGGCAGAGCGGTGGCCAGAATAGGTAGGTCGGCGTTGACGCCTGCAGTCATAAAGATCGCATCGGCGTTGCGGGCCGATGACACAATCCGCCGGGTGGATGTAAATATGCCCTGCTGCGACAAGGGGTAACTATCTGTGGCGACGACCTGTGATCCGTTGCGCTGCACTGCGTTTGTGATGGCATCGCGTCCCAGATTGCCGGCCACATCATCCCCATGCAGAACCAGATAACGGCTGATCCCCTGCCGGTTGGCATATTGCACCAGCCGGTTTGCGGTATTGTCGAACGTGTTGCCAAGGATAAAGACATTGCCGCCTGCAATAGTCGGATTGTTGGAAAATGCCAGCACGTTCACATTGCGGTCGGCCACGGCTACGCCTGCGGCATTTGCGGCTTCGGCGAAAAGTGGTCCCAGAATGATTTGCGCACCATCATTGACGGCGGCGCGGGCCACATCGGCGGCAAGTGCAGGGTTCGCACCGGTGTTGTAAACCCGCAACCGGATATCCGCCCCATCGAGATCGGCAATGGCCAGCCGGGCCGCGTTTTCAAGGTTTTGTGCGAGGAATGCATCGCTGCCCGCGCCTGATCCACCGGGCACCAGAAGGGCCACCTGCACCGGGTCATCGGCATCGATTTGCGGGCCGACATTGGCCGTGGTTGACAGGGCGGGGTCACAGGCCGCAAGCCACATCAGTGACATAAAGGCAAAAAACCGCGCCGCCGGGTTGCGGGCCTGGCTGAAACGAGCAAACATAAATGATATCCCCCTTGGATGGCGCCGCGGTTGCCGGATCTGTGCCCGGGCATCGCTGCTATTCGGGGCACATCATAAAGCAGGGGGCACGCGGGTCCAGCGATGAATTATGTCAGCAAGCCACTCTCTGCCGGGTTATACTTTGTCGCGACCCCAATCGGGTCGGCGCGGGATATCACATTGCGGGCGCTGGATATCCTGGCCTCGGCCGATCTGATCGCCGCGGAGGATACCAGGACGGCGCGAAAACTGATGGAAATTCACGGCGTTCCGTTGAATGGGCGCAAGGTTGTGGCCTTTCATGACCATAGCGGCGAGGGGACCACAAACGGGTTGGTGGCGGCTGTGGCGGGCGGTAAGTCGGTCGCTTACGTGTCCGAGGCGGGTACGCCTTTGGTTGCCGATCCGGGTTATGAGCTGGGCCGGGCGATGATTGCCGCAGGATTGCCCGTGACGACCGCGCCGGGGGCGTCGGCGGTGCTAGCCGCGCTGACTGTATCAGGCTTGCCAACTGATAGGTTTGCGTTTGTTGGGTTCCTTCCTGCGGCAAGACAGCAGCGCGAAACCGAGATTGCGGCGCTGCGCGATATCCCATTTACGCTGGTGTTTTATGAAAGCCCGAAACGCATTCGTGAAATGTTAGGTAATTTGCGTGATGTTTTGGGAGAGGAACGGCAGGCGGTTGTCTGTCGGGAACTGACAAAACGGTTTGAAGAGATCAGTCGGGGCACGTTGGGCGAATTGACAGCGGCCTTTGGCGAGAGGTCGGTGAAGGGCGAATTGGTTGTACTTGTGGGCCGTGCAGGTGCGACGGATGTGGCCGAAATGGATGTAGAGACGGCGTTGAGGGATGCAATGAAAACCATGCGGGTCAAGGATGCAGCCACGGTCGTGGCCGGTGCGCTTGGGCTGCCACGCAGACAGGTTTATCAGGTGGCCCTCAAACTGGGAGAATATGAATGACAGGACAAACGGGTTATCAAGCCGGCCTGGCTGCGGAAGAGATCGTTGCGGGCGACTATGGGCGCAGGCAGCATCGTCTGGCGGCAAGGCGTTGGCGGGGCCAAAGCGGTGAGATTGATCTTATCATGCGCGATGGCGAGACGGTCGTGTTTGTTGAGGTCAAGAAAAGCAAGACATTTGCGCGTGCGGCCAGCCGTCTGGGCCGTCGTCAGATGGATCGGCTGTGCGGTGCGGCGGCTGAATTTCTGGCGGGCGAACCGCGTGGTCAATTGACCGATATGCGCTTTGATCTGGCGATGGTGGATGGGTACGGTGCCGTCAAAGTGATCGAGAATGCGTTCATGGAGGCCTGACGCAGCCATTGCACCAGCGGGCTGACTGCGCCATGTATCACCTCAGTTTTGATATGCGTGAGGTCGGCCATGGCGCTGAAGATAGCTTTTCAGATGGACCCGATTGGGCCGATTGATATCGATGCGGACAGCACGTTTCGCATAGCAGAAGAGGCCCAAGCGCGGGGTCATCGGCTTTTCTATTATACACCCGATAAGCTGGCTTATGATCGGGGCCAAGTGGTTGCACGCGGTTGGCCGCTAACCGTTCAGCGTATCAAGGGTGACCATTTCCGTTTGGGTGACGCGCAGGTCGTCGATCTGGCGGATATGGATGTGGTGTGGCTTCGCCAAGACCCGCCATTTGATATGGGATACATCACCACGACACATATTCTGGATATGGTGCATCCCGAGACACTGGTTGTGAATGATCCGTTCTGGGTCCGCAATTATCCTGAAAAGCTGTTGGTGCTGCAGTTTCCTGATCTGACGCCGCCGACGATGATTGCCCGCGACCTTGCCACATTGCGGGCGTTTCGCGAGGCGCATGGCGATGTAATCCTGAAGCCGCTTTATGGTAACGGTGGTGCCGGTGTGTTCAAGCTGGCCCATGCAGACAGTAACCTCGCATCGCTGCATGAGCTGTTCACGGGTATCAATCGTGAACCGTTGATCATGCAGCAATTTCTGCCTGCCGTTTCCAAAGGGGACAAGCGGATTATCTTGGTCGATGGCGAGCCTGTCGGGGCGATCAATCGTGTGCCGGCTGCTGGCGAAACACGGTCGAACATGCATGTGGGAGGGCGGCCTGAGAAGGTTCAACTGAGCGACCGCGACCGCGAGATTTGTGCCCGGATCGGCCCGCTGTTACGGGAGAAAGGTCAGATTTTCGTCGGCATCGACGTGATCGGTGACTGGCTGACCGAGATCAACGTGACCTCGCCCACTGGTATTCAGGAACTTGAGCGGTTCGACGGGGTGAATATCGCCGAAAAGATCTGGATCGCGATCGAGGCGCGTCGCGCTGGCTGATATGCGTTTACGTATCCTGAATGCCTGGCTGCGCTACGCTGTCCGGCCTGTTCTGGGTCGCGCGCGGTCGCCGGAACGGCAGGCTCGCGCGTTTGACCGGATCGGTCCGCGCCTGTTTCGGGGACCACCGTTTATCTGCCATCTGACCGAGCGGGCGGGCGATTTGCGCCTGCATTGGATCAGTGTCGGAAGGACTGATCCCCGGCGCGTGATCCTGTACCTGCATGGTGGCGCGTTCATTGTGGGCAGTGGGGTTGCGTATCGGGGTTTGCTGGGCCGGATTGCGAAACTGACCGGGTTGCGGGTTTGCGCCCCGGATTACCGGTTGTTGCAGGACACCCCGTTTCCGGCGGCGTTTGATGATGCGGTGCGTGCCTGGGACGCGCTGCTGGCCAAGGGGTATCGCCCGTCCGACATTGTGCTGGGCGGTGACAGTGCGGGGGGCGGTCTGATGCTGGCGCTGCTGGTGCGGCTTTGCGCGCGCGGCACCCGACCGGCGGCGTGCTTTGCGATGTCGCCGTGGACGGATATGACGCTGTGCGGCGACAGTTTGCGGTCGCGCGAAGAGGTGTTGCTGCCGGTTGGCCGGATGCCCGAACTGGTTGAGCGATATCTGCAGGGCGCTGCCGTGGACGATCCGCGCGCGTCGCCGATATTTGCCCGTTTCTGCGAGCCGCCATCGGTGCTGATCCAGGTGGGCGGAGGCGAGGCGCTGCTGGATGATGCAAGGCGTATGGCGGATGTTTTGGGTGATGCCGCGCTGCTGCGTGTCTGGGACGATGTCCCGCATGTCTGGCAAATGTTCGATGGCTATATTCCAGAGGCCCGTGCGGCGTTGCGCGAGATTGCGGATTTTGTTCATACCTCTTTTGTCATGGCGAGCCGGTAGCTCACCGCCTCGGCCACGTGGGGTTTGCGTACGGTGTCGGAGCCGTCCAGATCAGCGATGGTGCGTGCCACCCGCAGAACCCGGTGATAGCCGCGGGCGGACAGCCCGAACCGTTCGGCGACCTTGACGAGCAATTCGCGCCCTTCCGTGTCGGGTGTTGCGACTTCCTCAAGGATGTGACCTTCGGCATCGGCGTTAACCCGGATATCGTCGCGCTCGTCATAGCGTTTGGTCTGGGTCTGGCGCGCTTTGGCAACCCGTGCTGCCACAGTGGCAGAGCTTTCGCCGTCTTCAGGCAGATCAAGATCGGTGAAGGCCACTGGCGGGACCTCGACCCGCAGATCAAACCGGTCCATCAGGGGGCCGGATATGCGGCCCAGATAATCCTCACCACAGATCGGGGCGCGGGTACAGGCCCGCCCCGGATCGGCCAGATACCCGCATTTGCAGGGGTTGGCGGCAGCGACCAGCATGAAACGACAAGGGTAACGCACATGCGCATTGGCGCGGGCGACGACGACTTCGCCGGTTTCGATTGGTTGGCGCAGGGTTTCCAGAACGGTGCGTGCGAACTCTGGGAATTCATCCATGAAAAGGACGCCATTATGCGCAAGGCTGATCTGGCCCGGTTTGGCTGTTCGCCCACCGCCGACAATGGCGGGCATGGAGGCGGTATGGTGTGGTTCACAGAAAGGTCGTTCACGGTTGATCCCGCCTTCGTCCAGCAGACCGCAAAGCGAGTGGATCATCGAGGTTTCCAGCGCCTCTGCCGGGGTCAGGGGTGGCAGAATGCCGGGAATGCGGGCGGCCAGCATGGATTTGCCAGACCCGGGTGAGCCGACAAGGAATAGATGGTGCCGCCCGGCGGCGGCGATTTCGAGCGCGCGTTTGGCCCGTTCCTGACCTTTGACTTCGGACAGGTCCTTGTTTTCTGCGCGGCTATGCACCTCACCCGGTTCGGAGGGGTTGAGTACTGATTGGCCGGTGTAGTGCCGCACCACATCCGCCAGTGTCCGTGGGGCGATGACGTTGGCGGCCCCAACCCACGCGGCCTCTGCGCCGCAGGCTTGAGGGCAGAGCAGCGTGCGGTCATCGTTCGCGGCGGCCATGGCGGCGGGCAAGGCGCCGACGACCGCGACCAGCGCGCCATCAAGTGAGAGTTCGCCCAAGGCGACCGTTTGTTCGGCGTCTTCCGGTGGAATGATTTCGAGCGCGGCTAGCAGTGCCAGCGCAATGGGCAGGTCGAAATGCGATCCCTCTTTTGGCAGGTCGGCGGGCGACAGGTTGATCGTGATCCGCTTCGACGGCAGGGCAATGGCCATGGCTGTCAGTGCGGCGCGCACCCGTTCCTTTGCCTCTGACACGGCCTTGTCCGGCAGGCCGACCACAGAAAAGGCCGGGACGCCCGGGCTGACGGCGCATTGCACCTCGACCAGCCGTGCCTCGATCCCTTCAAAAGCTACTGTATAGGCCTTTGCGACCATCGCCATCTCCCCGATCTGGTTAACGGGTAGTGGGGCGTGGTTTAGGAATGGTTAACGTCTGGCCAGGGAAGGCGATCCAGGTTCATGGGATAGGGCCACGGATCGTAGATTTCGGATTTGGACGCCTCGCGCCAGGCCAGAAATGCGGGGTCTGACAGGTGGGCGTTGACGTAACGCTGTGCGGCATCGCTGATCGGCAGTCCGTAGGCGGTCATCCGCAAGGTGACGGGGGCATAGAACACATCGGCGAGACTGTATTGCCCGAAGAGCCATGGCCCACCGGACCCATGCCGTTTGCGGGCCAACGCCCAGAGTTCCTCGATCCGGGCGAGATCAGCAATCACGGCGTCGGACGGTTTGAACCCTTTCCAGACATGGGTGATCATGTTCGGGCAGGCCTCTCTCAAGGCCATGAAGCCGCTGTGCATTTCCGCCGTGATCGACCGGGCCAGTGCCCGGGCTGCCGGTTCGCGCGGATAAAGGTCGATTTCGGGGTGATTTTCCACCAGCGTTTCGGCCATGGCGAGGCTATCGGTCAGCACATGGCCCTCGGCTGTTTGCATGGTTGGCACAGTCCGGGCGGGCGCCAGATGCGCAAGTTCATTCCGGTAGGTCCCGGCGTAGAGCCCGACCAGATGTGTGTTGTAGGGCAGGCCGAATTTTTCCAGCATCAGCCAGCCCCGCAAAGACCAGCTGCTGAAGGTGCGATCACCGATGTAGAGTTCATATGTCATGGCGCATGCATAGCCGGATGCGGATCGCCCGCCTAACGATGAAAATTGAATTTGGGTATCACGGGCAGTGATTGATCCGGCCGACCTGCCATTGCCCCTGATCGTAGCAAAGATCGGTGACGGAAAGGTTGTCGATCTTGTGGCTGAAGGCTGCATAAGCCCCGATCCCCAGCGCCCGCTGCACCTGTGTCAGGATCGCGCCGAAATGGGCCACGACGATCAGGTTGTCGTGGGTCAGGTAGCTGTCGATGGCGTCATCGACCCGCGCGCGGACCATGTTCCAGCTTTCGCCGCCGGGCGGGGCGATGTGCCCCGGTTGTTCCCAGAAGGCGCGGATGGTGTCGGGGTCTTCCGCCTCGACTTCGGAGAATTTGCGCAGTTCCCACGCGCCGAAATGGATTTCGCGCAAGGCGGGGTTGTGGGGCAGCCGGTGTTGCGGTGACAGCGCATCGGCAGTGGCCGTGGCGCGCGAGAGGTCGGATGACACGACTGGCGCGTTGGGCAGATAGGCCCGCAGCCGCGCGATGGCGGCGGTGTCGGACAGATCGGCGGGCAGATCGGACCACCCGACCATGGATTTGGCATGGGTTGGCCCGTGCCGGACCAGCCAGAGCCGGGTCATGGCAGGCTGCCCTTGAGCATCAGCGGAAGCCCGGCCATGACCGCGACGACGACCTCAGCCTCTGCCGCGATGGCCTGATTGAGCGTGCCCTGGGCGTTGCGGAAATTGCGTGACAGCGCATTTTCGGGAACGATCCCCTGTCCGACCTCGTTCGAGACGATCACCACAGGGCAGCGACAGGTGCGCAGCGCGGTGATCAATGCGGAACATTCGGCGGCGATATCGTGTTTGGCGAGCATGATATTGGTGAGCCAGAGCGTGGCGCAGTCGATCAGAACGGCATGGTCCGGTCCGATCTGTTTGAGAGTGCTTGCGACGGCGAAGGGTTCTTCGATTGTGGTCCAGTTATTGCCGCGCATGTCGCGATGGCGCGCGACTTTAGTCGCCATTTCATCATCAAAGACTTGTGCCGTGGCGATGTAGACCGGGTCCAATCCGCGCTGTAAAACAAGGCTTTCGGCGAAGGCTGATTTGCCGGATGCTGCGCCGCCTAGTACAAATGTGAGTTTTTCCAGTGCCATGACGCAACTTTGTTTGATCCAGATCGTTAGTCCTTGCGTAACTAAATTGACCAACAAAGTTAATGCATCGCACGCAATCTGGGAGAAATAACATGGCCGCTATGGGTTTTTCTGATCAAACACTGTCGCGTACCGCGATGAAGGCAGAGTTGCTGGATGCCGAAACCGAGCTGGCGCTGGCCTATGCCTGGCGCGATCAGCGCGACGAACAGGCCCTGCATCGTTTGATTACCGCCTATATGCGGCTGGCGATTTCCATGGCCTCCAAGTTCAAGCGCTATGGTGCCCCGATGAACGATCTGATCCAGGAAGCGTCGGTCGGCCTGATGAAGGCTGCCGACAAGTTTGACCCGGATCGTGGCGTGCGGTTTTCGACATATGCGGTCTGGTGGATCAAGGCATCGATCCAAGATTATGTGATGCGCAACTGGTCCATGGTGCGGACCGGTTCGACATCATCGCAGAAATCGCTGTTTTTCAACATGCGCCGCGTGCAGGCCCGGCTGGAGCGTGAGGCCGCAGCCGAAGGTCGCGAGTTGGACCGTCAGGAAATGCGCGAGTTGATTGCGACCGAGGTTGGTGTGCCATTGCACGATGTGGAGATGATGGAAGGCCGTTTGTCAGGCTCTGATTTTTCGCTGAATGCGACGCAATCGACCGAGGATGAAGGTCGCGAATGGATTGACGCGCTTGAGGACAACGGTCCGCAGGCGGCCGAAACAGTTGCCAATAGCCATGACAATGCAACATTGCGCCAGTGGCTGGTGACGGCCCTGACCGCATTGAACGACCGGGAGCAGTTCATCGTGCGCGAACGCAAACTGCGCGATGACCCAAGGACGCTGGAAAGTCTTGGCACCGAGCTTGGCCTGTCCAAGGAGCGGGTGCGCCAGTTGGAGGCCGCTGCTTTTGGCAAGATGCGCAAGAGCCTTGAGGCGCAGAGCCATGAGGTCCACGCTTTTTTTGCGTGACGCCTGACATTGTGTTTCCGGTATCTTCTGACCTAGTGTCGGATCGCAAGATACCGGAGACGCCAAATGCTGGCTGACAGACATATCCTATTGATTGTGGGGGGCGGGATCGCGGCGTTCAAGGCGCTGGATCTGGTGCGCCGTTTGCGTGAACGTGGCTGCCGCGTCACCCCGGTGTTGACTCGTGCGGGGACCGAATTTGTCACCCCGCTGAGCCTGTCGGCATTGTCGGCCGCGAAGGTGTATCAGGATCTGTTTGATCTGACTGATGAGGCCGAGATGGGCCATATCGAGCTGTCGCGCGCTGCTGATCTGGTGGTGGTTGTTCCGGCGACGGCGGATCTGATGGCGAAGATGGCGGGCGGACATGCGGATGACCTTGCCTCGACCTTGCTGATGGCGACCGACAAGCGGGTGCTGATCGCGCCTGCGATGAATGTGCGTATGTGGGAACATGCGGCGACACAGCGGAACCTCGCCACGTTGCAAAGTGACGGTGTGCTGGTTGTCGGCCCGACCGAAGGCGATATGGCCTGTGGCGAATATGGCCCTGGCCGGATGGCGGAAGTGCCAGAAATCATTGATGCAATTGATGCGGCCTTGTCGGATGGGCCGTTGAAGGGCAAGCATGTGCTGGTCACCTCTGGCCCGACACATGAGCCGATTGATCCTGTCCGTTACATCGCCAACCGGTCTTCCGGCGCGCAGGGTACGGCCATAGCCCGTGCGCTGGCGGGTTTGGGTGCGCAGGTGACATTTGTGACCGGCCCGGCGGATGTGCCGCCGCCGCAGGGTGTGCGTGCGATCCGCGTGCAAACCGCGCAGGAGATGCTGGAGGCGGTGCAGAATGCGCCCGCTGCTGATGCCGCCGTGTTTGCAGCCGCCGTCGCCGATTGGCGTGTCGCCAACGCCGGGGCAAGCAAGATCAAGAAGGATGGCAGCGGGCTGCCAAAGCTGGAATTTGCGGAAAACCCGGACATTCTGGCGACGGTTTCGCAAATGACGACCGGCCGCCCGAAACTGGTCGTCGGGTTTGCCGCTGAAACCAATGATGTGGTTGCCAATGCGACGGCCAAGCGGCAACGCAAGGGGTGTGACTGGATCGTCGCCAACGATGTGTCGCCTGCGACGGGCATCATGGGCGGGTCTGAAAATGCGGTGACGCTGATCACGGATGCCGGTGCCGAAGACTGGCCGCGGTTGAGCAAGGATGCGGTCGCAGTTGCGCTGGCCAAACGGATTGCTGAGGCGATTGCGTGACGCCGCAGATCCAGTTTCAGTGGGATGCGGGCGCGGATCCGTCGCTCGGGTTGCCGTCATATGAAACCGCCGGTGCAGCGGGCGCCGATATGCGCGCGAACCTGCAGGATCAGCGACCGGTGGAACTGCCCCCCGGCGCCCGGCAACTGATCCCGACAGGATTGCGCATGGCGATCCCTGACGGGTTCGAGGTGCAGATCAGACCGCGGTCTGGTCTGGCGCTGAAACACGGGATCACGCTGCTCAACACGCCGGGCACGATTGACAGTGATTATCGCGGGCCGGTGGGGGTGATCATGATCAATCTTGGCGCGGACTATTTCACGGTGACCCATGGCATGCGCATTGCCCAGATGGTGGTGGCGCCGGTGGTGCAGGCCACTTTCAAGGAAGTCGCGTTCCTGAACGGCACGCTGCGCGGCCCCGGCGGGTTTGGGTCCACCGGCTTATGATTATGGTTGGGGTGATGGCGGCCACCCTGTGGGGGATCGGTATTGCGATGAAGGCGCCCTATCACGCGCGCTGGACGATGCTGGCGATCCTGCTGGTTGGGGTCATGATGCTGCATGTGGTGCTGCCCGCTGGCCACCCGTTGCGCGAAGCGACAGGGGGCGATGCCCGGCTGTGGGCGTTATTCATTGCCTTTGGTTTCATCGTCTGGGGATATCGCAGGTTTCTGGGCGGGTTGCGTGCCCGGATTGCCGAGAAGGAGACGCCGGTGGCGCGGTCGGGGACGTTTTCGGATACCGAGCTGGAGCGTTATGCCCGCCATATCATCCTGCGCGAGGTGGGCGGGCCAGGGCAGAAGGCGTTGCGCGATGCCAAGGTGTTAGTCGTGGGGGCCGGGGGGCTTGGCGCACCTGTGTTGGAGTATCTGGCGGCGGCGGGTGTCGGCACGATTGGTGTGATTGACGATGATGTGGTCGAGAATGCCAATCTGCAGCGGCAAGTCATCCATCTGGACCGCAATATCGGGATGCCCAAGGTCCATTCGGCGGCAGAGGCGATGCGGGCGCAGAACCCGTTTGTCACCGTCCGCCCGTATCAGCGGCGGCTGGACGAAGATATCGCCGCCGATCTGTTTGCCGATTATGATCTGATCCTTGATGGTACGGATAATTTCGACACGCGGTATCTGGTGAACCGGACTGCCGTGGCGCTGGGCAAGCCGCTGATCGCGGCGGCGCTGACGCAGTGGGAAGGGCAGATCAGCCTTTATGATCCAGCGCATGGAACTCCCTGTTATGAATGCGTTTTTCCGACTGCCCCGGATGCCGCGCTGGTGCCGAATTGCGCCGAGGCTGGCGTGATCGGCCCGCTGCCCGGCGTGATCGGCGCGATGATGGCGGTTGAGGCGCTGAAGGTGATTACCGGCGCCGGTGATGGGCTAGGGGGCAGGTTGCTGATTTATGACGCGCTTTATGCCCAGACCCGGACCATCGCAGTCAAACCGCGTGCGGATTGCGCGGTTTGCGGCGGCAGGGGCTTGCAAGCCAAAGGTTGAAGTTCATACTGCGATCCTGAGTTTTACCCTGGGGAGACACGCATGAAGATTCTTGCAACACTGGCCGCCATGATGCTGGCCACAACGGCTGTCGCTGACGGCCATTTGCCGAACCTTGAAGGTCGCGAAATCGTGGCGGTGACGGAAAACGCCTATCCGCCGCTGCAATTCATAGACGGCAATGGCGATGCGGTCGGCTGGGAATATGACGCAATGTCCGAGATTGCAAAGCGGCTGAACGCGACGGTCGTTTACGAGAATATCAGCTGGGACGCGATGATCCCCGCTGTGTCCGAAGGTCAGTATGACATGGGCATGACCGGCATCACCATCCGCGAGGATCGCGCGGAAGTGGTTGATTTTTCGGATAAATACATGACGTCCGAGATGGTGATGATGGTGCGCGGCGATGAGGACCGGTTTACCGATGCTGCCAGTTTCGCCGCCGATGATGACCTGCTGATGGCGGCCCAGCCCGGTACGACCCCGTTCTATGTGGGTGTCTATGACGTGCTGGACGGGGATGAGGCGAACCCGCGTATCAAGCTGATGGAGACCTTTGGTGCCACAGTGCAGGCGCTGCGAGCCGGTGATGTTGATCTGGTGCTGACCGATGGCACGGCTGGCAACGGCTATGTCGAAGCGTCGGATGGCGGATTGAAGATCATTGGTGAAAAGCTGGGGACCGAGGATTTCGGCTTCATCTTTCCCAAAGGGTCCGATCTGGTGGCGCCGATCAATGCGGCGATTGCCGATATGGCCGCCGATGGCACGATTGATGCGCTGAACACCAAGTGGTTCCTTGAGTACAAGCTGGGTGAGTAGGCGCTGATCAGGAGGTCCCGGGTCAGGCCCGGGACATGCGCCGATGATTCCGACATCCCCGAGCGACAAGGATTTCCCGTGGTGGCTGGTCGCCGTTGTGGCGATTGGCACCTACCTTTTCTGGCAGGTGCTGACGGTTGCGGAGTATTCGCGCGTGCTGAACACCCTGCAAAAGGGCATTTGGGTCACGATCTATGTGACGCTGGTGTCTTATTCGATGGCCTGTGTGCTGGGGTTGGGGTTGGCGCTGGCGGGTTTGTCGCGCTGGCTGGTGCTGCGCCAGTTGGCGCGGTTCTATATCGAGGTGGTGCGCGGCATTCCGATCATCGTGCTGCTGCTTTACGTGGCCTTTGTGCTGGCCCCGGCCATGGTGGCAGGGTGGAACTGGATTGCGGAAACCATTGGGTTGGACCCGGTCCGCACCCGCGATTTTTCCCTGCTGTGGCGGGCGGTGATCGCGCTGACCATCGCCTATTCATCCTTTCTGGCCGAGGTGTTTCGTGCCGGACTGCAATCGGTCGACAAAGGCCAGATCGAGGCCGCCGAGGCGCTGGGCCTGAATGGCTGGCAGCGGTTTCGCCTGATCGTCTTTCCGCAGGCGCTGCGCACCATTCTGCCGCCACTGGGCAATGATTTTGTGGCGATGGTGAAGGATTCGTCGCTTGTATCCGTTCTGGGGGTTACGGATGTGACCCAGTTGGGCAAGGTCACGGCAGCGGGCAATTTCCGCTATTTCGAAACCTATAATGTGGTGGCGCTGGTTTATCTGATGATTACTATTTCATTATCGCTGGCCTTGCGCCGGTTTGAAAAACGGATGCGCACGCGGTAAGGGCGGATTTTTGAGCATTTTGGCCAAAATGATAAACAGGTCGCTGGCAAGTCGCAGGCCCCGCCCCTAGGTTGTAGGCAAAGGAGATTTGTGATGACAAACCCGCTGCTGTCCGACTGGACCACACCCTTTGAACTGCCGCCCTTCGCGGAGATTTCCGATGATGATTATGCCCCGGCGGTCGATGCCGCGCTGGAGCAGGCGCGTGCCAATATCGCGGGAATTGCCGAGAATGCCGAAGGCCCCACATTTGCCAATACGATTGAGGCGCTGGAACTGGCGGATGAAACGCTGAACCGTGTTCTGAGTGTGTTTTATGGTGTGGCGAGTGCCGACAGCAATGAAAAGCGCGAGGCGTTGCAGCGGGACTTTGCCCCGAAGCTGAGTGCCTACAGTTCTGAAGTCTCTGAAAACAAGGCGCTTTTTGCCCGGATCGAGGCGGTCTGGGAAGACCGTGACAATCTGGACCTGACCGATGAACAGCAGCGTGTGCTGATGCTGACCCGGCGCGGTTTTGTCCGGTCGGGTGCGCAATTGGAAGGTGCCGATGCCGAAGCGCTGCGCGACGTGAAATCGCGGCTGTCGGTGCTGGGGACGGAATTTACCCAGAATCTGCTGGCCGATGAACGCGAATGGTTCATGAAGCTGGAGGCGGATGATCTGCAGGGTCTGCCTGATTTCGTGATCGCGACGGCGAAGGCGGCGGGCGAAGAAAAGGAAGCGGGCGGGCCAGTTGTGACCCTGTCCCGATCGCTGATCGTGCCGTTTTTGCAATTTTCCGAGCGGCGGGATTTGCGCAAGACAGCTTATGAGGCATGGGTGGCCCGTGGGGCGAATGGTGGCAAGACGGATAATCGTGCGATTGCGGCGGACACGCTGAAACTGCGCGAGAAACGTGCCGATTTGCTGGGCTATGATAGTTTTGCCGATTTCAAGCTTGAGACAGAGATGGCCAAGACACCGGGGGCTGTGCGGGATCTTTTGATGAAAGTCTGGGAGCCGGCCAAGGCAGCAGCTCAAGCAGATGCAAAGATGCTGGAACGGATGCTGCATCAGGACGGCTGGGACGGCCCGCTGGAGCCGTGGGACTGGCGGTTCTATTCCGAAAAGCGACGCAAGGAATTGCATGATCTGGATGAGGCTGAATTGAAGCCTTATCTGCAATTGGATCGCATGATTGAGGCGGCGTTTGCCTGTGCCAACAGGTTGTTCGGGCTGGAATTCAAGGAAGTCGAAGGGCCGGTTTATCATCCGGATGTGCGGTTGTGGGATGTCACCCGCAAAGGCGAGCACGTGGCGGTTTTCATGGGCGATTATTTCGCCCGAGGGTCGAAACGGTCCGGCGCATGGTGCACCACAATGCGCGATCAGAAACGGTTAGGCGGGGATGAACGCCCGATCGTTCTGAATGTCTGCAATTTCGCCAAACCGGAGGCGGGTAAACCTGCGTTGTTGTCTTACGATGATGCGCGGACGCTGTTTCACGAATTTGGTCATGCGCTGCACCAGATGCTGTCAGATGTGACTTACGAAAGTACTAGCGGCACGTCCGTGGCGCGCGATTTCGTGGAACTGCCCAGCCAGCTATACGAGCATTGGCTGGAAGTGCCGGAGGTGCTGGCGGAGTTTGCGACCCATGCCGAAACCGGCCAGCCGATGCCGGAGGATCTGTTGCAGCGGATGCTGGATGCGACGACCTATGATATGGGGTTCCAGACGGTGGAATATGTTGCCTCTGCCCTGGTCGATCTGGGCTTTCACGATGGCCCGGCACCGGCTGATCCAATGCAGAAACAGGCTGAAATCCTTGAAGAAATCGGGATGCCCAATGCCATCCGCATGCGCCATGCGACGCCGCATTTTGCGCATGTGTTTGCCGGTGATGGCTATTCCAGCGGCTATTACAGTTACATGTGGTCAGAGGTGATGGATGCCGACGCATTCGAGGCGTTCGAGGAGGCGGGTGATCCGTTTGATCCGGGCGTGGCCCTCAAGCTGGAAGAGACGGTTTTGTCGTCTGGCGGGTCGGTGGATGCCGCCGAGCTTTATATCGCGTTTCGTGGGCGGTTGCCGGGGGTTGAGGCCTTGCTGAAGGGTCGGGGGCTGGACAAGGCGGCCTGATTTTGGCCGGTCGGCGTTGCGTCGGATTTGCGTCGGCAAAGCGTCGGACCCCAACGCGCAGGTTGGTTCATTATTTGTTAGCAATTGGTGGGGTGAAACCCCACCTTACCTGTCGTCGTCAGGGTGGCGCTGGACGCCGACCGGGTCCTTGTGGATCAGCACATCGGTCCGCGGGTATTCCGCGATGATGGCCCGGCGCAAGGCCGCCCCGATGGCGTGTGCCGCATCCAGCGTCTGCCCGCCATCCAGTTCGATATGAAGGTTGACGAAGACCTTGCTGCCGGCGACCCGTGTTTTCAGGTCGTGATAGCCGTGCACCCCTTCGAAATCCGCTGCAATCGCCTGGATCCCTGCGATCATGTCCGGATCGGCCTGCCGGTCCATCAGCGCGTCCCAGGCGGATTTGCCGATGCGCAACGCGCCGACCGCAAGGATTGCCGCCGCGGCCAGTGCCACGACGCTGTCGATCTGGTGCAGTTCAAACTTGGCCGAGGCCCAGAGCGCGATAATCGCGCCCATGTTGGGGATCAGGTCGCCAAGGTAATGCAAGCTATCGGCCTTGACGACCTTGTTGTCTGTCTTGCGTGCCACGTGGCGTTGCCAGAGCACCAGCGCCAGTGTGATCGCGATGGAGAAGAAGATGATACCGATCCCCAGCCCTTCGCGTTCGGGCAGGGAGACGGTATCGTCGAGGAGCCGCAGGATGGCCGCGACGGCGATGACCCCGGCGGAAATGAGGATGAAGAGGGATTGGCCAAGGGCTGCAAGATCCTCGGCAGAGGTGTGCCCGAATTGATGGTCGTCATCGGCAGGTTTGGCCGCATAGGCGATGGCGATCAGCCCGCCGAGTGACATCATCAGGTCCATGGCCGAGTCGGCCAGCGTGGCCGCCACGGCGAGAGATCCGGTTTGCCCCAGCGCCCAGAGTTTCAGGAGAACAAGGGTGAGCGCCACGCCGACAGAGAGCAGGCCTGCGGAAAGATTGAGCCGGGTGTCATGTTTCAGCGGCATGGTGGCGCGCTTTCGGTTGGCTGCACGGTTCTGCCTTATCTATCGCAGCGCGGGCGGATCGCCAACGGTGGCGTCTATCCTCGGATCGCGGCCGCGGCGGCGCGTTTTTCGACCGTGTCTCGCAGCACATCGAACTGTGATGCGGGTTGGATCCAGGTTTTGTTAATTCCCAGCTTCTGCTTGCCGGCCTTGATTTCGAACACCGTGGTCCGATGCACGGTCGAGACCCGCAGCCTGGTGATGTCGCGCAAGGCGATGGTGGTGGTGGTTTTGTAGATGGGAGCTTTCGGAGCAGTGATGTCTGTCGCGGTCAGAACGACCTGACGGGGCTTGGCCATGCTTAGCAGAAGCATCTTCAGGCCGACCGGAATTCCCAAAGCAAAAAACGCCGCTATTCCCCACAAAAGCATGGCGCTTGCCTCGACTGACAGCGTTTTGCCGAAGATGTCTATCCGGCTGTTGTTCTCTGAGGCGAACCAGCCCGATGAGAGTGCAAAGAGTGATGCGATAACAAGCACCGTGGCCGACTGAAGCCAACCGGACCGGTAGTCAAATGTCAGAACGGGCATGTGGTCTCCTCTGGGTCTGCCGGATCATGTTGGATGAAACCGGATGAAATTGGCCGCCGCCATCAATCCCTGATCTCACCTGCTGCCACGCCCCAGAGGTCAGCCTTCGGCACCCAGCCTTTGTAGCCGCCAGCGGTCAGGCGGCACCAGTCGGGGTCGCACCGCCCCAATCGCGCGATCACGCCGGGTTCCAGCATCGCGTTTTCAAGGGCATTCGGATCAGGTCGGGATCGCAGAGCGGTCGTGTCGCCGTTGATCAGCACGGTCCGCGCCCCTGACAGCATGGTGTAATGGACCCAGCCACCTTGTCCGTCGCGGTCAATCACCCGCCGCCAATGCCCATATTCAGCGATGACCTGCAGCGGCATGTTCCGCCGCTGGAAGACCCAGTCGATCCGATGGGACAGTGAGGGGCCCCGGCGCACATTAGCCTCGGCTGCCTTGAGCGAGACAAAGCGCGGCAGGGGCAGGTTGGTTTCTGGACCAAGGGTCGGTGCTTCGGTCTGTTGGGCGTGCCCGACACTTGTGCAAATCAACACGGCAATTGCTGCCGTCCGGATCACGCGGAACCACTGCACCCATCTACGCATTGTTTGCCCTTGTCTGCTCTTTTTTGTGGTGCGCGGTTCTTGTGCTGCGCATCCCTTTGGCGCAACCTGCCATCAAAGCTGCGTTTTGAAAAGCCACGGGAGGCCCGGATATGCCAGGTAAGCGATTAAGTGTTGTTGTGACGCGACGGTTGCCCGAGGCGGTTGAGACCCGGATGAAAGAGCTTTTCGACGTGGAATTGCGCGACGATGACACGCCCATGACAACTGATCAGCTGGCCGATGCAATGGGGCAGGCTGATGTGCTGGTGTCCACGATCACCGATCATATCGACGCCAAGCTGCTGGGCCGTGCCGGTGAGAGGTTGAAGCTGATTGCCAATTATGGGGCAGGGGTGGACAATATTGATGTGTCCACGGCCCGCCAGCGGGGCATTCACGTATCCAATACGCCGGGCGTGGTGACGGAAGATACCGCCGATATGGTCATGGCCCTGATCCTGGGTGTGACCCGCCGCCTGGCCGAGGGGTTGCGGCTGGCCCAGTCGAATGACTGGCAGGGTTGGTCACCCACGGCGATGATGGGTGGCCGGATCAAGGGTCGCCGGTTGGGGATTTTGGGCATGGGCCGTATCGGGCAGGCCGTGGCCCGCCGTGCCACAGTGTTCGGGATGCAGGTGCATTACCACAATCGCAAGCGTCTGCGCCCCGAGGTGGAAGACGAGTTGGAGGCGACCTATTGGGAAAGCCTTGATCAGATGGTGGCCCGTGTCGATATCCTGTCGATCAATTGCCCACATACCCCGTCGACATTTCATCTGATGAATGCCCGCCGGTTGAAGCTGATGAAACCGAGTGCGGTGATCGTGAATACCTCCCGTGGTGAGGTGATCGACGAAAACGCCCTGACCCGCATGTTGCGCGCGGGAGAGATTGCCGGTGCCGGGCTGGACGTGTTTGAGCGCGGTCATCTGATCAACCCGCGTCTGAAAGAACTGCCCAATGCGATCCTGCTGCCCCATATGGGATCGGCCACGCTGGAAGGCCGGATCGAGATGGGTGAGAAGGTGATCGTGAATATCAAAACGTTTGAGGATGGTCACCGCCCCCCCGATCTTGTTGTTCCGAGTATGCTTTAGCGGAAATCCGCCAGCACTGTTGTTGCGGACGCACGGTAGCGGGCTGATTGGGCAGATGGCGTGGACATTGCCACGACATGCCCCAGAATGGCTGCAACCTATTGACCGAGCAAAGGACATCCCGATGAAGATCATGCTGCCTGTAGTGGGGGTGTTGCTGGCCGGGCTCGCTGCCCTTTCCTTGTATTTGTTCAAACAGGGGCTGGATGATTACCTGGCGAACCAGAGCCTGGCCGCCGTTGAGATTGTAACCCCGGCGGGGGTTGATGTTGTTGATTACGATGCAGCGCAAGGTATGGCGCTGACCGGGCGCGCGTTCAACCTTGATCCAGAGGTGACCGATCCGACCAATGAATTGCTGCGCCGGTTCGAAGCCTCTGCCGGTGGTATCGACGATGGGGTGGCGCGGGTTTTTGTCAAAGGCGAGGAGCGGGTCGCGTTAAGTTTGCATCGCGCGCCATATGTTGCCCCGCCCCAGACCCTTGCCAGCCGGTTGGGTCTTGAAGAACCCAACCCTGAGGCTGAAATCGAGCCGGATGTTTTTGGCACGGTGGCCGGGGTTGACGTGATCTTGCAACCTGCCCCGGAGCGCACGCCTGATCAGGAACCATTTAGTTACCGCCACTTTGTTGCGAACCTTGGCGATCCGGACGGCCCCGAAACGGTGGAGATCACGGTTCTGACCAATGCCAGTGATGCCTTTGTCGCGTCGGTCTTTGACAGCCTGGATATCGCCGCCCTGAATGAGCGCCTGCCCGAACCTGATGTGCGGATCGTACCCGACAGGGGTTTTGTGCCCGCAGCTGATGGCCCGCTGTCCCAGACCCCGCCGACACCAGCGCCTGCATTGCTGGCCTATCGCGCGTTGCAAAGCGGCGTAACGCTGACCGCGCTTGATCGTGATGTGCTGGAGCGTGTCCGTGCAGGCGAAATATCGGACATGGCCGGTCTGCAGGCGCGTTTTCCCGACCTTGCTGCGCCCACCGTTGCGATGATGGCCGTGCTGGGCCAACCGACACCAGAGGTTTCAGCCCGGTTTGCGGCGGTCCGCCTGCTGAAGGGGGATCGTGACTGGAGCCAGACAGAAGCGTTCATCCTGGCCCAAGTGGCGCGGCCGGACACGACGCAGGCGGACTTGTTGGATTATCTGTCGCTGCGGGATGACATTGCGCCCGAAGTGCTGGCGTTGGTGTCCCAGCTCCCCTGATCCGCCGCGATCAGGCCCCGCCTGCCCATTTATCTGGCAGTGCACCACTTGCCTGCGCTTCGTCCACGATCGCCCGGTACTGTTTCATCGAATGGGCCGGCAGCGCCCGTTTGACTGCCGGGGACAGTTTTTTGACCTGGCCCATGTGAAAGAAACTGGTGGGCAGGCGCGGCACGATATCGTCATTACGGTTGATTAGCAGGCATTGCCTGTGATGTTTGACCGGCCCGCGCGAGAATTTCGGGCGCGGCGCGGCAAACCCGATGGCGGGGACGTTGTAGCTTTTGGCGAGGATTTGTGCCGCCGCGGCCCCCAGGGAATGCCCGATGATGAAATTTGGCGCCGTGCCCTTCTGGATCAGCCAATGAAAAATCTCGGACGCGTAGGCGAGAAAGCCCTGATGCCAGACCGTGCCGGATGCGCCGGTTTCGGCCTTGTTGTCATCCATCCGCAGTTTCCTGCGCCCGAGCCGGATCGGGCGCAGGTTGAAGTTCTTGTAATCGCTGATTGAGTTGGATCCGGGCAGGAGCAGGATATTGCCTTCCAGCATATGCGCCTGCACGTCATCATGGGCGCAGGAATGCATGATGGCGGGTTGCCTGATTGCACCGGGGGTGTAGCTTGCTTCGGCCAGAATTGCCGCGTCACGTATTGAAAATGCAGTCATTTGAAAAACCTCCTGCCCGGAATTAGACCGTTTTGCCTTGCTTGCCGTCCAGTGAGGAAACCCTGACCCTGCGATTTGCCCATCTGTTGCCCGCAACGCGCCAAAGTTGTAGCCACCTATTCTGGGATAGTGCGCCAACGCATTGATTCTTGAGCAGGAGCCGCATCGTGAACCGCTTTTTCGTGACCGCATCGCCAATCATTCTTCTTGTGGCGGGACTGGGTATGGTTATGGGGCTTGATTACGTCTCATATACTCAGAAACGTGCAGAGGACGGTGCGCAGATGAACTTTGTCGGTTATCTGTCAGAGATACCGGGCCGTGTTTCACAGACGAAGGCCGATATTGATGCCGGATCCGCGCCACCACCGACGCTGGCTGCAGCACTTCCGGGGTTTCTGGGCGGTTGGCAGATTGCCCCGTTTGAGCAGGCTGATTTTGACCGGATGGCGCAGATCCCCCCGAGGGAATTGACGGAGTACGAGATCAAGGAGGCCGAGTTGAAAGCCTTGCTGGACGCTGACCCTGGGGCTCAGATGGTGCAGGCCCAGATGGCACGCGATGTCGATCAAGAGCGGATCACGCTGACCCGCGGTGATGACATCATGATCCTGACCCTGACCTTCCGGTCCGAGCGGATGTATCGCGGTTTGAGCGGCGGCTTTCTGTCTTCGGTCCAGGATAATATGATGAACACGATCGGGTTTATGGATGAACCATTCGCGACCGTGCAAGGGGTGCCGTTTCGGGTCGCGCCGATCGAGGAATCGCCCGAGGGTCGCCGTTTCAGGGGGCATCTGGGCAAGCAAGTTGATGTTTCGGTGCAGACCAATGCCGATGATGAGGCCGTGCTTGAGCTGCTGTCAAAGGTCAATTTCAGCAGCCTGAACGCGATGTTGATGGAACCGGTTGAAACTGTGGACGCGACCTTGCCCACGCTGACTGCCATTGAGCCCGGAGCAGGTGCCGCGTCACCAGCCTTACCAGCGCCTGTTGCTGCCACCGAACCTGAAGAACCGGCTGCACCTCCTGCGCCGACGGTTCGCCGCCCTGGTGACAAAAGCAACAACTGCCGTGTGGAAAATGGCGTGCGCCGCTGCACGATTGGCGGCAACTGACACCCGGCTTTCCCGGCGTTCCGACCCGCACTGTCGCAATCGGCTGACAACATGTCGGCTGGTTCTTTCGCCGCCTCGTGCTTTCGCGCAGATTATGGGCAAGGATCGAAGGGAGTCGTCGTCATGAAAACGCAGGTCAAAGCATTGGTTGTCGGTGGTGGCGCGGTGGGTACATCGATTGCCTATCATCTGGCCAAGGCCGGTTGGGACGATGTGATGCTGCTGGAGCGCGATGAGCTGACATCGGGGTCCACATGGCATGCTGCCGGTCTGTTGCCCCTGTTCAACATGTCCTTTGCGACGACCCATATCCACAAATACTCAGTCGATTTCTACAAGAGGCTGGAGGCTGAAACCGGCCTGAATGCCGGTTTCGCGGTGGTCGGCAACCTGCGCATGGCCCAGACGCAGGAGCGGATGGATGAGTATATGCTTTATGCCTCCACCGCCGAAACCTGCGATGTGCCTTATGTCTGGATGACCCCGGATGAGATCAAGGTGAAGTGGCCGCTGATCCGCACCGATGATCTGAAAGGTGCCCTTTATCACAACACGGATGGCTACATTAACCCGGCGGATGTGACGCAGGCGATGGCCAAGGGTGCCCGTCAGCGCGGTGTGATGATCGAACGGAAATGGCAGGCGGATGCGTTTCACTGGAATGGCGACGCGTGGGAGGTCACCTGCACCAAGATGGTCGAGAAGGGGGGCAATCTGGTCCCCTCTGACGAGCAGATTGTGATTACCGCCGAACATGTTGTCACCGCGTCGGGCAACCATGCACAGACCACGGCGAAGAAGCTGGGCATCAAGATCCCGGCAATCCCGGTTGAGCATCAGTTCATTGTGATGGATCAGGATCCTGCGCTGGTGAAGTTCCGGGCGGAGGGGAATGTGGAGCACCCTGTGGTCCGCGATGCTGACGCGCAATCCTATGTGCGCGAGGAGCGTGGCGGCTGGATATTGGGCGTCTATGAAAAGGGTGCGCCTGCCTGTTTCGAATATGGTGTGCCGGACAGTTTCCGAGCGGACCTCTTCCCGCTCGATCTGGAGCGGATCGAGGCCCAGTATATGGCGATGATCCATCGCATTCCGTCTTGCGAGGACAGCGGGCTGAAGGACGATTTCAACGGGCCGATCTGTTATACACCGGATGGCAATCCGCTGGTGGGACCTGCGCCGGGGCTGACGAATATGTGGCTGGCGGAAGGGTTCTCGTTCGGCATCACGGCTGCCGGTGGCACGGGGTATTATCTGGCGCAGATGATGGTGGAGGGCGAGGCCGAGATCGACATGGCCAGCCTTGACCCCAAGCGTTACGGCGACTGGATGACGACCGAGTTTGCCGCGCGCAAGAACGAGGAATGTTACGACCACGTCTATATTCTGCATCACCCGGATGAAGAACGGCCGGCCTGTCGCCCCCTGCGCACCTCGCCCGCCTATGACCGGCAGAAAGAGCGTGGCGCGCAGTTCGGCTTTGTGAACGGGTGGGAGCGCCCGAATTATTATGCGCCTGCGGGATTTGACGACAAGGCGAGCCGGTCGTTCCGGCGCGGTGGCTGGTGGCAATATGCTGTCGAAGAGGCGAAGGCCATCCGTGAAGGCGTTGGCCTGATCGACGCGACCGCGTTCACCAAGCACCGGATCAGCGGGCCGGGGGCGACGGCTTTCCTTGATTGGTTCACGACGAACAAGCTGCCGAAGGTGGGCCGGATCAATCTGACCTATGCGCTGACGTCGCATGGGACGACACGGACCGAATATACCATCGTGCGGCTGGCGGAGGATGATTACTATCTGGTCTCTGCCGGGGCATGGCATGCCTATGATCAGGATTACCTTTACAAGGCGGTCATGGAGAAAGAGGCCGAGTTTGGCCGGATCAACGAGCAGGATGTGACGACCCAATGGGGCGTGTTTGCGATTGCCGGGCCGAAATCGCGGGATGTCCTGAACGAGGTGATCAAGGACGCGGACCCGGCGACGGCCCTGTCGAACAAGCGTTTCCCATGGCTGTCGGCCAAGCAGATCGAGTTGGGGATGTGCCCGGTGAATGCGATCAGGGTGGCCTATACCGGTGAGTTGGGATGGGAGTTGCATCACCCGATCGAGATGCAGAATTACCTGTTCGACCTGCTGGAAAAGGCGGGTGAGAAGCATGGGATGAAGCTGGTTGGTGCCCGCGCGCAGAACTGGTTGCGGCAGGAAAAGAGCTATCGCGCATTTGGCACCGAGTTGGGTCGCGACGCGACACCGCTGGAGGCGGATTTGCCGCGCTTTGTTGACTTGTCCAAGGATTTCCATGGCAAGGCCGCGATGGAGGCGAAGGGCATCCGGTCGAAATGCGTCACCCTGCTGATCGATGGGCCTGATGATGCCGATCCGTGGGGGCGCGAGGCGCTGTATGATATGGATGGCAATCGGGTTGGGCGTCTGACCTCTGGCGGGTATTCGGTGGCGTTCGAAAAGTCGATTGGCATCGGGTATGTGAAGCCCGAACTTGCGGTTGTGGGCACCAAGTTGCAGGTCAAGATGCTGGATCAGTTGTGGAATGCTGAGATTGTCGAGGACAGCCCCTACGACCCCAAGAACGCCACGATCAGGGCTGATGGTTGACAGCGGCCACAACGTAAGCTGGGTTTAAACCCATCTTGCCGGAGGCTCTGATGGACGACAAAATCGAGGTTGAGAATATCAACACACCCGGGCGGGTCAGTCGGGTGGATCGGGCAAAATACGAGGCGATGAAGGCGGCCATGTTGGCCACTTTGCCTCGATCCGCGCCCGGTATGACGGCCAAAGAATCGAAAGAGGCCGCAAAAGCGCATTTGCCGGAGCATCTGTTTCCGGGCGGGGCCACGTCGGGTTGGTGGCAGAAATGTGTGCAGCTTGATCTGGAGGCCAAGGGTGTGGTGATCCGTGAAGACAGCAAGCCGCTGCGGTTTCATCAGGTTTAGATTTCAGCGTCCGTTCCGGTTTCGTCGCAGCGTGCTGAGCCGACGGCGCCCGCGAATGATTGCGGATGAAACGGGGGCTTGCAGCGCGGGGATGTCGATTGCGAGCAGAACAAGCCCCAACGGGATCATCCAAAAGCCAAGGATCGGCAGAAAGCCCAGAAAACCGGCGATGATGAAAAGCAAGCCGACAGCCGCCCGCGCGAGTGCCCAGCCGGGGCTGCGCAGTTTCTCGATCCACGGCGCGAAACGGGCCAGTTGGTGAAACTGGCGGTCAAAACGTCGACGTGTGCGTTTCTCGCTGTCCTGTGTCATATGGAGAACATGGTATCATGTGCGCCGCTTTTTAAGTGGCCAGCGATGTTGCCTAGGCCTGCAGGTCGTCAGGCATCAGCGCGTTCAGGCGTTGGCGCTGTAAGCCATTATCGTCGAAATTGTCGGGCGCCAGCCAGTTTTCGAATGCCGTTTGGATGCGTGGCCAGTCCTTGTCGATAATCGAAAACCACGCTGTGTCCCGGTTCCGCCCTTTGTAGACAATTGCTTGCCGGAATGTACCTTCGTAGCCGAAACCCAGTCGTTTTGCCGCCGCCTGTGAAGCGGCATTGAGCGCGTCACATTTCCATTCATAGCGCCGGTAGTCCAGTTCACCGAGCACCCGGCGCATCATCAGATACATCGCTTCGGTGGCCATTGGCGTCTTCTGCAGGGCTGGGGAAAAGGCGATGTAGCCGACCTCTGCTACGCCGTTGGCGGGGTCCATACGCAGGAAGCTGGCGACGCCGATGGCCTTGCCATTGCGTTTGTCGATGATGGCAAAGAACAGCGGGTCGGTGGATTGGCTGCAGGTTTTGACCCAGGCTTCTACCTCTGACATTGAGTTGAAAGGGCCGGTTGGCATGTAGGTCCAGAGCGCGCCGGTTTTATCGGCGCTGTAGGCGGTGTGCAGGTCTGCCGAATGGCTGGTTTCGAGCGGCACCACGTCGCAGTAGTGCCCCGGCATCGCGGTGCGGGGGATCGGGGCGCAACCGGTCCAGCCGGGCACCTCCGGGCCAATGGGTTGGCCGTGATCGTTCCGTCGGGCGGTCATGCAAACCGGGCCGGCGACAATGCCGCGACTGTGGCCGCGTCGATGCTGGGCTGTCTGCCGCCGATGATATCGGCGAGCAACTGGCTGGAGCCCGGGGCCGATTGCATCCCATAGCCGCCTTGCCCGGCGCACCAGATGAAGTTTTCATCGTTCGCATCGGGACCAAGCACCAGATTGCGGTCAGGTGCAAAGGTGCGCAGCCCCGCCCATGAGGCCAGTAGCCGCACGACGGGTTCGGTCACCGTGTCCTCGTAACGCATTAGCCCTTCGGCCAGTGTCATGTCATCGGTGAATGCGTCGTGCGGTTCTACCGGGTCTTCGTCGGCGGGGGAGACGATCAGCGCTCCTGCATCAGGTTTGGCATACCAGGTTTCCCCCGGACCAAAGAGCATGGGCCATGATTTGAGGTCATGCCCGCCGGGGGCTGGCAGTCGCGCCATGGACCGGCGGAACGGTGTGAAACCCAAGGGTGCGATCCCGGCCATTTTGGCGACCACATCGACCCAGGCACCGCTCGCGTTGACGAGGTTCTTGGCAAAATAGCTGGCCCCTTCGCTCACGACCTCCCACCCGGTCTGGATGCGCGTGATCTGCGTCACCTTGGACTTTGTGTTGATCTGTGCCCCTTTTTTGCGGGCGTCCCGGGCGAAGGTCTGGATCAGCTTGTCGGTATCGATGTCCCATGCATCACTGTGATAGGCGGCGCGGTCGAACTTATCCTTGTTTAGAATAGGGATGAAATTGAGTGCTGTGGCAACGTCGATTTCGTCCAGTTTCATGTTCTTACAGTCGCCAGCGAAGGCGTCCGCATTTTCCCCGTTACCGATCATCAGCAGCCCGCGTGGACTGAGTACCAGGGCGCTGGCGTGATAATCCCGGCTGGCGGCGTTGAGCGCGATAGTAGCCGGTTTGCCGTAGCTTTCCTCGAACATGGCAGCGGACCGTCCGGAGGCGTGGTAGGCGAGGGCATCCTCGGCCTCGAGCACGGTGACCTGGCCCAAGTCTGACAGCCGAGCCGCAGCGGAGATACCCGCGATACCTCCCCCGATAATCAGAAAATCAATCACGCTTCTTCCAGTCTGTCGGTCGCTGGCGCTGGTGTAGGGCTGAGTGCGGTGATTTGCGCGTAAAGATCGGGTGTCATTTCAAATCCTTCGGCGGCCAGTGAGGGGGCCAGTTGCGCCGTCGAACGGGCCGAAATGATGGGCAGCGGCCTTGCCGGGTGGGCGGCGACCCATGCAACTGCGAGCGTCGCTGGGTCCATATTCATGTCGTCCGCCAGCGATTTCAGGCCTGCCGCCGCATTGTGCATCCAGTCGAGGCCATAGCGGGCCTTGTATCGTTCATCATCGGTCAGGCGGCCGGTTTCGCCGCTGGCGTACTTGCCCGTGAGCAATCCGCCACCGAGCGGCGAATAGGGGATGATGGCGATGTCCTGATCCTGCGCCATAGGGAAGATTTCGACCTCTGCCTGGCGTTTGACGAGGTTGTACATGGGCTGGATCGCATCGATTTTCGTGCCCAGAGACCGGGCGACTTCCTGGGCTTTCATCACCTGCCATGCGGCATAGTTGGACACACCGATATGCCGGATTGCGCCGGTTGATTGCAGTTCGGCCAGGGTACTGAAGGTTTCCTGCAGTCCCGTGTCGGGGTCGTAGCGGTGCATGTAGAGCAGGTCGACCGCGTCTTCGTTCAACTGCCTGCGGCAGGTGTCGAAATGTCTGGCGATGTTCGCCTGGCTGGCACCACCCTGATACCCGACCTTGGTGGCGACATAGAGATCGTCACGGTTGGCTTTGATCATGCCGCCGAGCAGGATTTCGGATGCGCCTCCGGTGTAGCCGACGGCCGTGTCAAAATGGTTGATCCCCGCCGCGCATGCGGCGTCGAACATGGCCTGACTGGCCGATGCGTCGGCCTTGCCGCCGAATTGCATTGTCCCGAAGGTGAGGCGGGACACAGGTGCGCCGCTGCGGGTGGAAAGTGTTGACATGGGCGCAATCTGGCATGGCAGTGTGGTAATGGAAAGATGCGCTGTTCTGTCGCCGAAGGAGGGCTGATCATGGGGCGTGAAGATGTGGCGGTATGCCACTGGCAAGGTGATGTGGCTGAGGTGCGGCTGCATCTGGACAGTAAGGAATTGACCTTGCGCGGTGATATTCGCGCGGCGATTGCTCGTGAAGTAATGCGGGAGGTGACGCTTTGTGAAGTGGGAGTGCGGGTCGCGACGGATGCGGGTGACCTGTTGATGGAGTTTGCGGAGGTTGAGGCGGCGCGCTGGCAGAAGGCGTTGCTGAAGACGCCGCCGACACTGGCGCAGAAGCTGGGCGTGTCACCGGAGGCCCCGGTTTTTGTGCTTGGCCAGTTGGATGATCCGGCGTTGGCAGAAGCCTTGGCCGGGGCTGTTGTTGATGATTTGGCGCAGGCAGCACTGCTATTGGCGGTGATTTTGGTGGATGCTGACCTGGTCGCGGCCTCGGAACTGGCGCTCGCCCATCCGGGTAAACATATCTGGATGGTCTATCGCAAGGGCAAGGCGGCCGTTGTCGGGGATACAGCCGTGCGGACGCAGATGCGTGGTCTGGGCTTTGTTGACAGCAAATCCTGTGCTGTGTCCGATCAGTTGACAGCCACCCGGTATCGTCTGCGCGACAAATAGATTTCGACAGCAATCAGATAGGGCAGATAGAATGCGAAATTCTGTGCCAGATCGAAGGCACCGGTGAATTCAGGGTTGGACCAGAGCCCGCCAGTGATCAGATACCACAGCCCGTAATGCACCCGATAAAGCCATGATGCGATGGCCAGCCAGAAAAGCCGCAACGCCCATGCATTGTGTTGGTTGATCCGCCGCGCGCGTGCATGTCGATATGTCTGTATTGCCGCCAGCAGCGTGAGCGTGCCGTAAAGCGTGAAGCCGATATCCATCGGTGTTCCACCGATCGTGCCCCGCAGGCCGATGTAAATCAGCCCGCCGATTGCCGTGATCACGGCGGCGGCGGTGATGATCCGCCCTGACCAGCGGTGCAGGCGCGGGAACCGGCGACGCAGCGGTGCGATTAACTGGAACGGAGCCAGCACGGTGATCAGCGCCCCGGTGCCCATATGAGTGAATATGGCGAGATTGGCGCTGAGATTGTCGGAGCGGATATAGTGCGGCTCTGGCAGTGCATTGCGCAGCCCGCCTTGCGCGAAATCCAGTGAATATAGCCCGAAAGGGAGTGCCAGCAGCGCCACTAGCAGGAGCGCTGTTGTCTGGGCGATGCTGGGCCAATTGCGGGTTTGCATGACCAGAGAATAGGGTTACGCCCTACGATCTCAACCGGTGGATGGGTCAAGACCCATCTTACGATGCCGTTTATGTTGCACCTTGCCCGGGCTGCACCGGGGCGTGGTCATTTGTGATGACATCACAGGCCACACAGGCGCTGGCCCCGCATTGGCTATACCATTGGCAGGTCTTGCGGATCGGGCAGGGTGGCAGGATTTCGGCGATATCCGTCATCGTGTTTTCAAGCTGTTCAAGCACGCGGGTAATTGTTGCGCAGCCGCCATCCTGCCAGTTGTCGCAATTCTTGGTCGGGCAGGGTGAGGCAAATCGCATCCGCTGTTCCGGCGGCCCGACTTCGCGGGCCTGTGCGACAAAGGCGTCATCGACCGCCATCGCAGTCCGCAGGTTTTTAATACGCCCGTTGGGGGCCTTGAAACCCAGAAGGATCGCGCCGGGTTCGCAAGCCGCATTGGGGCAGGTGGGCACCGCCAGCGCGGTGGTCGGGTCGGTTGGCTGGATCTGTGTCATATCCGGCGTCCGTCCAGACTTTGGCTCCAGATCGCTTCCTGCCGCCGGATCCGGTCAAAACGCGGATCCAACGTCGCGCGGCGCCACGCTTGTATTGATGCGACTGTGGTCCGTTTTTCGGATTTGGTCGGCTGAGGGTTATAGGTCCTTTCGAACGCCGGCAGCGGGCCGGTTTCAACGGAAATATGTGCCATGAGGCACCTCCTTTCAAAATGTCTTTGGTCGCTGAAAATACAATGCGACAGTAACACCATAGCACATGGTTTGGGATTTGTCTGGGTCTGGATTTCCGCACCGTCTGGTTGACATCCTCTTTGCTCCATGGTGCCGTGTTCCGTAAACGTTATAGGAGAGCCTGCCATGACCTATGTACCTGCTGAAAATCGCTATGACCGTATGGTCTACCGCCGGTGTGGTATGTCCGGTGTCAGGCTGCCTGCGGTATCATTGGGGCTGTGGCACAACTTTGGCCACGACACCCCGCATGAGACCAAGCGCGCGATCTGCCGAACGGCGTTTGATCATGGCATCACCCATTTTGATCTGGCCAACAATTATGGCCCGCCGCCGGGATCGGCTGAGCATGCGTTTGGCTCTATCCTGACCGAGGATTTTGCGGGGTATCGCGACGAACTGATCATCAGCTCCAAGGCGGGCTATGATATGTGGCCCGGCCCTTATGGCGAGTGGGGTAGCCGAAAATATCTGGTCGCCTCTTGCGATCAATCACTCAAGCGGATGGGGCTGGATTACGTCGATATCTTCTATTCGCATCGGTTCGATCCGGATACGCCGCTGGAGGAAACCATGGGCGCGCTGGATTACATCGTGCGGTCGGGGCGTGCGCTTTATGCTGGTATTTCGTCCTACAACTCGGAGCGTACGCGGGAGGCAGTGGCGATCTTGAAGGATCTGGGCACGCCCTGTCTGATCCATCAGCCATCCTACAATATGCTGAACCGATGGGTGGAGCGGGATGGGCTGAAGGAGACTTTGACGGAGCTCGGCGTGGGTTCGATTGCCTTTACGCCGCTGGCGCAGGGGATGCTGACCAAGAAATATTTGGGCGGTATTCCGGAAGGGAGCCGGGCCAGCCAGGATAAGTCCCTGTTTCCATCGATGCTGACGGACCAGGCGATTGAGAATATCCGCAAACTGAATGAGATTGCCGAAGGACGCGGGCAAACCTTGGCGCAGATGGCGATTGCCTGGGTTTTGCGCGATGGCGGGATCACAACGGCGCTGATTGGCGCATCGAAACCGTCTCAGGTTATTGATTGCGCGGGTGCTGTCGCGAATCTTGAGTTCAGCGCGGAGGAGCTGGCGCTGATTGATCAATATGCCGATGAAGAACAGATCAATTTATGGGCGCAATCGGCAGAGCAGGATAAGGGTGGAGCGGATCGTAAAAAATGATCCGCAACCCGATCCTGCCGGGGTTTAACCCTGATCCGTCGATTTGCCGGGTGGGCGAGGATTACTACATCGCGACCTCGACATTTGAATGGTATCCGGGGGTTCAAATTCATCATTCCCGTGATCTGGTGAATTGGAACCTGGTCGCCCGTCCGCTGAACCGTGCCGTGCTGCTGGATATGCGAGGTAATCCAGACAGTTGCGGTATCTGGGCACCGTGCCTGTCCTATGCCGATGGTTTGTTCTGGCTGGTGTATACGGATGTGAAACGGCTGGATGGTGCGTTCAAGGATGCGCCGAATTACATCACGACTTGCGAGACGATTGATGGAGAGTGGTCGGACCCGGGGTATGTGAACAGCTCAGGTTTTGATCCGTCGCTGTTTCATGATGATGACGGTCGCAAGTGGTTTGTGAATATGCGCTGGAACCATCGTGGGCTGGGAACCGGTGTGAACCCGGCCCATGATGCGTTTGATGGCATTCTAATGCAGGAATGGTCGCCGGAGCGCGGGTTGTTTGGCCCGGTCAGGAATATCTATTCTGGCACGAAGCGCGGACTGACTGAGGCGCCGCACTTGTTCAAGCGGAACGGGTATTACTATCTGACTACGGCCGAAGGGGGCACGGGGTATGAGCATGCTGTGTCGCTGGCCCGGTCGCGCGATATCTGGGGCCCCTACGAGGATCACCCTGATTTGCATGTGATCTGTGCCGCCGGGTCGGATGGACCGGTGCAACGGACGGGGCATGGTCAATATGTCGAGACTCATTGGGGTGCCCATTATCATACGTTTCTGATGGGGCGTCCTTTGCCCGGCCCGTTTTGCCCGATGGGTCGCGAGACCGGGATCGAGGAGGTCGAATGGCGCGACGACTGGCTATATCCGAAAGCCGGCGGGATGGTCGCGCGCGAGGCGGTGCCTGCACCGGTTGATGTGGAGCCTGTCGCCCCACAGCCTGCGCGCCGATCACTGGGTGGAGCACTGCCGCCGGAGTTTCAGTGGCTACGCACGCCGCAGCCTGACCGGATTTTTCGGGAGGAGGCAGATGCGCTGGTGCTGATCGGTCGTGAGAGTATCGGCAGCTGGTTTGAGCAGGCTTTGGTGGCGCGCAGGCAGGAGCACTTCACCTATGCCGCCGAGACCGCGGTGACTTTTGCGCCGGAGACCTATCAGCAGGCGGCAGGGCTGACGACCTACTACAACCGGCACAAGTTTCATGCGGTTTTGGTGAGTCATGAGGTTGGCACGGGGCGTGTCCTAACCCTGATGTCTTGCCCCGGTGACTGGCCAGAGGGCGCGCTGACCTTTCCCGCTGATCCGGTGGCGTTGGATGATGGGCCGGTCGAATTGCGCGTCACCGTTGATCGGGCGCGGCAGCAATTCTGGTATCGCCAGGCGGGTGATTGGTTGGCGATTGGGCCGGAGTTGGATGCAAGCGTCATCTCTGACGAGGGTGGGCGTGGCGAGCATGCTTCATTCACCGGCGCCTTTGTCGGGATGGTGGCGTTTGATCTGACCGGGCAAGGGCGCGAGGCGCGGTTTTCCCGGTTTGACTATCTGCCGGGGGCGATGGGTTGAAAACCCATCTTACGGTGAGGGTCCGTTATGCGCAGTCAGTTATGCATCTTTGATTTGGAGCGCGGCGCGGCGGAGGTGCTGCTGGATCAGGATGGCCATATCGAAGCGCCGAACTGGCATCCGGATGGCTATCTGATTGTGAACGGGCAAGGGCGGCTGTTTTCCGTGCCGCTGGATGCGCCGGAACTGCAGCCCATCGACACCGGGTTTGCCGTGCAGTGCAACAATGATCACGGTATTTCGCCTGATGGTGAGCGGCTGGTGATCAGTGATCGCAGCCGGACTGAGGGGAGTTGCATTTATACCTTGCCGGTAGGTGGCGGGGAACCTGAGCGGGTGACGGAGGCGATCCCGTCCTACTGGCATGGCTGGTCACCGGATGGGACGATGCTGGCCTATGTGGGGCGTCGTGGCGAGCGGTTTGTCTTGCTGACATGCCCCGTGGCCGGTGGGGCTGAGACCGTCGTGACCGACGCGTTTGATCATGTGGATGGGCCCGAATACACGCCGGATGGTGAATGGATCTGGTTTAATGGCGAACGTTGTGGCGTGGTTGATCTGTGGCGTATTCGCCCTGACGGGACCGATTTGCAGCGGATGACGGAGGATGCACTGGTCAACTGGTTCCCGCATCCATCGTCGGACGGGGCACATGTTTTGTATCTGGCCTATCCAGAAGGGACTGTTGGGCATCCCGCCGGATTGGATGTGGCGCTGCGCCTGATGCCTGCCGGTGGCGGCGCGGCCAGAGAGTTGATCCGCCTGCATGGCGGTCAGGGGACAATCAACGTGCCCTGCTGGTCAGCGGACAGCCGCCGCTTTGCATTCATGCGCTTTGTGACCTGACAGGGGTTTACTTTTTGCGCTGCAATCTGCTTTTTGCCCCTAGGGGGCTGAAGGAGATGGTGTGCGCGGATTTCCGGTGGCAAAGGCGGGACAGGTCATTGGCCTGTTGGGGGGATCGTTTGATCCGCCACATGCGGGCCATGTGCATATCACCAAAGCAGCGTTGAAGCGGTTTGGGCTGGATCATGTCTGGTGGCTGGTCAGCCCCGGCAATCCGCTGAAGGCTGATGGCCCTGCGCCGCTGGTGCAGCGGATGCAGGCGGCGCGGGCGATGATGCGTCATCCACGGGTGCGCGTCACCGATCTGGAGGCCCGTCTGGGCACGCGATACACCGCGCAGACCTTGGCGGCATTGCGCATGCGCTATCCCGGCGTGCGCTTTGTCTGGCTGATGGGAGCAGATAACTTGGCACAGTTTCATAGATGGCAGGACTGGCGCTGGATCATGGAAACCGTGCCAATTGGCGTGCTGGCGCGTCCGGGTGACCGCATCTCGGCTCGGGTATCCAAGGCGGCGCGTGTCTATGCGCGGGCGAAACTGCCCAAACAGGCGGCGCATGTCTTGGGGCGGAAGGCGGCACCGGCGTGGTCATTCGTGAACCTACCGTTGTCCGATCAATCATCAACGGCGATCCGTGCGCGGGGGGAGTGGTGATGCCGGTGACACGCAGAGCGATGTTGGGCGGTGTGTTGTCGTCGATGGCGACCGCGGCCTTGGCCGACGCGCCGCTGACATCTATCCGGCCGCGCGCACGCCTTACTGAGTATGCCGCCGCGCAGATCATCAGGCAGTCCGGATTATCGGGAACCGTAGGATGCGTTTTGGCCAATACCGCCACGGGAGAGGTTTTGGAGGCGGTCGCCCCGGATCTGCCGCAGCCCCCGGCAAGTGTCGCAAAAGCATTCACCAGTCTTTATGCGATTGAGGCCCTTGGCCCCGCGCACCGGTTTGAAACCCGCATTTTTGCAGACGGTCCGGTCAGAGACGGTGTTCTGGATGGCAATCTGGTGCTGGTCGGTGGTGGTGATCCCAACCTCGTCACCGATCATCTGGCAGAACTGGCAAAGCGTTTGAAAGATGCCGGTCTGCGCGAGGTGAAGGGTGGTTTTCAGGTATGGGACAACGCGCTGGTTAATCTTGATGAGATCGACAGCGCCCAGTTGGATCATCTGGGATACAATCCGACGATTACGGGACTGAACCTGAATTACAACCGCGTGCATTTCGAATGGAAGCGGGCGGATGGGGAATACACCACCGCGGTGGACGCCCGCAGTCAGAATTACCGCCCGGCGGTGACGGTGGCCCGGGTGCAGGTGGTTGATCGCACCTCGCCAGTGTTCACCTACCGTGCGGCCGAGGGTGTGGATGAATGGACGGTGGCCCGGCGGGCGTTGAACAATGGCGGGTCGCGCTGGTTGCCAGTGCGCAACCCGGCCCTTTATGCCGGTGAGGTGTTTGCGACCTTTGCCCGGTCGCATGGGATCGTGCTGAAACGGCCAGAGGAGGTTGCGGCGCTTCCGGATGGTCAGGTGCTGGCCACCTTTCACAGTGATCCCTTGCAGCAAATGATGCACGGGATGATGCGGTTTTCGACCAATATCACGGCCGAAGCGGCTGGGTTGTCGGCGACGGCTGCATTGACCGGCCAGCAGCGGGGATTGCGCACATCGGCGCTGGGCATGGCGCGTTGGGCGGATGGCCGTGCGGGCATTGCCCCCTATTTTGTCGATCATTCCGGGCTTGGCGATGCCTCGCGTGTGACAGCGGCGGATATGGTGCGGTTTTTGACTGCTGAGCGTGTCGCCCCGACCTTGCGCCCGTTGATGAAGCGGGTCGATTTGGTCGATCAGAACCGCCAGATCATCCGTGACGCGGCCTGGCAGGTCGTTGCCAAAACCGGCACGCTGAATTTCGTTTCCAGCCTTGCGGGTTATATCCGGACGGCAGACGGGCAGGATCTGGCGTTTGCGTTCTTTGGTGCTGATCTGGAGGCACGCGAACGTGGCAAGAACGCGGGTGGCGAGGCACCCGCTGGTGCGTCACGCTGGAACCGGCAGGCGAAGGCGTTGCAGCAGCGTATCCTGCGGCATTGGATCCGCGCCGGGTCGGGTTAGCTTTGGAATTTTTCGGGAACTTTCTTTGGGGTTGGCTGTTGTGCCTGCAAGATCAAGCTATGGCAACGCCGTAGCACCAACTAAAGGAGAACGTTATGAAAACCGGACTTACAATTGCGGGTGTTGTTGCTGTTGCGGCTGCAGGTCTTTTTGCATTCTACATGGTCGATATTGATCAAACCGAAGAGGCGCGCCTGCCAGATGTGGACGTGACCGTCGAGGGCGGCCAGATGCCTGAGTTTGATGCCGATGTGGGCAGCATTCAGATGGGTGAAACGGAAATGGAAGTCGAAGTGCCACAGGTTGAGGTGACCACCACTACCGAAACGGTGTCGGTCCCCACGCTGTCGGTGACGCCACCGGCCGACGACAATCCGGCTGACGAAAACGGCTGATACCGACCAGTTTGAATTGCTGAAGGCCCCCTTTTATCGGGGGCCTTTTTCTTTAACGGAATCGGGCCGGGACGCTTGCGCTGATCAGCCGGTCGATATCTGATTGCCGCCAGTTGGTGAGTTCGCGCAGGGCCAGCGCATCGGCGCGGATTTCATCCCGCTTGCGTGCCAGGTAAGCCTGCCCAGCTTCGCAGGTCAGTTCGCCTTCGAACGGTTGGTTCATGATGTAGCGCCCTTGGAAGTTGCTGTTGTCATCGGTGACGCGAAACATCAGATCCTCTGGAAATTCGTCGCGGTCATACTGGATGTGCAGACGTGTGACGAAGACATCTTCGCTGGGGTTGGATTTGGCGCTTTTGACCCAGACGGCGCCCAGATCGCGCAATTCGTGGATATTGAGCGGGTCAGCGGCGCAGGGATCGCACCAGCCCATGTCCCAGGCGTATTCGGTCATTACCGTGTTGGGTGCCGCATTTTTGGCGAACATGTCGCGGTAGAACTGGCCGAACATATCCTCAACGAAGGTTGGGACGGTGACGTCGCTGGGAATCCGTGCGTTCGGGTAATTCTCAGCCTCGACCCGACCTTCGCGTGTCAGCATCAGCATCAGCAAATCCTGAGTGCCGGTCGAATTGATCTTGCCCAGTTGCAGCGGCAACATGAAATTCGGTGATCGGAACGAGATCTGCAAGGGGCGTAAATCTTGCGATTGGCCCTGTGCATGGCGTTCGAGGTTCACGCGGGCGACGAAGAATTTCATGTCCATGGCGATATAGCCCGCCAGCGTGTCTTCGGCCCCGTCAGGGATGGTGTAGCTTTCCTGCCGCAGATACGTGATCAGCCCGTCAGATTGCTGTGCCGAAAGGATCACGATGTCGTATTCGCCAACGCTGTATTCAGCCTCGACCCGGACGCCAAGTGCTGCACGGCCACGGCGGGGTGTGGACGGTGCCGCATTTTCTACTGGCGCTGCCATTACGGCGGGAGATTCGAACACCATCTGCGGGGCGCAAGGATCGTAATCAAAGTATTCCACAAGACGCGGGGCGGTGTAGTTTTCCAGATGCGCCACTGCTGCGGGATCGACGGTGCGGATCTGTTTTTCTTCCAGCACGTTGGGTGTTGGCACGATCATCGCGAATTCGGAGGTTGGTCCGGTATAGTCAGAGGCCATCGTGATACGTGACCGGTAGCCGTCGCGCACAAATACGACCTTGGAGGCGGTGTTATAGAGTTCGCCATCATCCTGGGCGACGTAGAAGCCGCAGAAGGCTGCGGCCTGGCTTGCCCAGCATATGGTAAGGCTGATGATGAATGATCTTAGCATGAATGCCTCCCTTGAATTATCATCCAAGGGTTGCAGGTTTCACGGCCGGGTCAAGGGCTGGCGGTGATTAGGCGGCCTTTTTTGTCCGCGGACCCGCGACTACCCAAATAATAAATCCAATGACTGGCAAAACCAGGATCAGGAGCGTCCAGACAGTTTTGTTCACTGTGGTTTCTGCCGAAGTGACAACCTGCAAAATGGCATAGGCGGCACAGGCAAGGGCGATGATGCTGATAATGGTGACTGGCATAATTCTCTCTTCTCTCGGCTTTTGTGAGTATTGGTGTTTAGGCTACATCTGAACTATGTTCAAATTTTGGCGAATACGGGTGTGGTGCTGTCAGAGTGTCATATGTCGTGCTCTGGCGCCACGTTCGATTGCGGCGGCATGCAGCCTGTCCAGTTCAAGCTCATCACGGATTTCTTCGAGCATGCGCGATTCAGGACCGACGATCTTGCCATCAGCTGCCGCCACATCGCAGGAGAGGGCATAGGCGGTTTCATACAGTTTTTCAGGCAGCGCATCACGGATCAGGCCAAAAAGGGCCTCGAGCCCGTCTTCCTGCTCCAGAAGATCAAATACCATTTGTGATATCCGCGGCAGCCGTTCGGAATCGTATCCCGCGAAGACAGGCAGGTTGTTGATGGCATTGCTCATCTTGACCAATTCAGACGTGCTGATGTTTTCGTCAGAGGCGGAAACCGCAATCATCAGGGCGGCGAGTGAATCCTGGGCCGTCATCGGGGCGTCTTCGATCATGCTGTATCCTTTGGTTGTACGTCCCATTTATTGACGCTGGACCGTTGCCGCAATAGGGAGTGCGCGGTGTTGTCGCCATTGGGGTGACGATTTGAAGTGAGAGATATCATGAGCAATCTGCGTGACGCGGCGATGACGTCGAAGGCCTGGCCCTTTGAAGAGGCGCGCGCATTGCTGAAAAGGTATGAAAAGAAGGACCCAGAAAAGGGGTATGTGCTGTTCGAGACCGGCTATGGCCCGTCCGGTCTGCCCCATATCGGGACCTTTGGTGAGGTGCTGCGCACCACCATGATCCGCCGCGCGTTCGAGGTCATTTCGGATATCCCGACCAAGCTGATCTGTTTTTCCGACGATCTGGACGGGATGCGCAAGGTGCCGGGCAATGTGCCGAACCCAGAGGCGTTGGCCGCGCATATGCAAAAGCCGCTGACATCAGTGCCTGATCCGTTTGGCACGCATGAAAGCTTTGGCGATCACAACAATGCCATGCTGCGCCGGTTTCTGGATACTTTCGGGTTTGAGTACGAGTTCTATTCGGCCCGTGAGTTCTACAAATCCGGCCAATTTGATGAGGTGCTTCTGCGCGCCGTTGCCCGTTACGATGACGTCATGGCAGTAATGCTGAAATCGCTGCGCGAGGAGCGTCGCGAGACCTATTCTGTTTTCCTGCCCATCCATCCTGAAACGGGCCGTGTTCTGTATGTGCCGATGAAGCATGTGGATGCTGAAAAGGGCGAAGTCACGTTTGACGATGAAGATGGCCGCGAATGGACGCTGCCGGTAACGGGTGGCAATGTGAAATTGCAGTGGAAGCCCGATTTTGGGGCTCGCTGGGCAGCGCTTGATGTCGATTTTGAGATGTATGGTAAGGAACACGCCACCAACACTGCCATCTATGACCGCATTTGCGAGATTCTGGGTGGGCGTAAGCCGAACCATTTCTCGTACGAATTGTTCCTGGATGAAAAAGGCCAGAAGATTTCGAAATCATCCGGTAATGGGATTTCGATTGACGAATGGCTGACCTATGCCGCGACTGAAAGCCTGAGTTATTTCATGTATCTCAAGCCGAAGACGGCCAAGCGGATGCATTTTGATGTGATCCCGAAGGCGGTGGATGAGTATCACCAGCAGTTGCGCGCCTATGCCGATCAAGATGCGACAGCCCGGATGAACAACCCGGTGTTCCATATCCACGGCCATAACGTGCCTGCGTCGGATATGGTTGTGCCTTTTGCGATGCTCTTGAACCTCGCCTCCGTTTCAGGGGCCGAGGATAAGGAGACCCTTTGGGGTTTCATTCAGCGTTATGCGCCAGAGGCGTCGGCGGAGAAGAACCCGCAGATGGATCAGGCAGCGGGGTTCGCTGTGCGTTATTACAATGACTTTGTGAAGCCGACCAAGGTTTATCGCGCCCCGACCGATCAGGAGCGAGCGGCCATGGAGGATCTGGTCACGCGTCTGAAGGCCTGGGATGGTGGTCTGGATGCGGAGGAGTTGCAGACAATGGTGTTTTCCGTCGGTAAGGATCACGGATTTGAGCCGTTGCGAGCCTGGTTCACGGCACTTTATGAAGTGTTGCTTGGGGCCAGTCAGGGGCCACGGTTTGGTGGTTTCATCGCGCTTTATGGCGTGGATGAAACGGTCGCCCTGATCGAAGCGCGTTTGGCGGAATAGCCGGGTTACGGTATTGTGGGTCATGGACCGCGATGCCGTCATTGCAATCTATGATCGCCTGATCGCCGGGCATGAGGGTCTTGCCCGAAAGGGCAAGGCCAGCGCTTATACGGCGGTGAATGGCAATATGTTCAGCTTTGTTGGCCCGGACGGCGAGATGTGTATCCGGCTGTCGAAAGACGACATCGCGACCTATGGCGCGGACTATCCGAATGATCCGGTCATCCGTTACAACAGCGTGATGAACGGGTATGTCGCGGTGCCGGACGCGTTGTTGCAAAACGAGCTCGTGTTGGCCGATTGGTTTGGCAAATCTGTTGCTTTTGCCGGTACCCTGAAACCTAAACCGACAAAGAAAAAGAACTGATCGACGGTTTGGCGCGTATTCATATTGTGTATGGATTTGATTGGAGGCAGGGATGCGCCGGATTTTTGCAGGGTTTTTGGGGATTTGGATGTCGGTGACGGCGTTACTCGCGCAGGATGGCGATGCGATCGAGACGGTCATCGGCAATCAGCTGCAGGCCTTTAATGACCGTGATCTGCAGGAGGCCTGGAGCTATGCCAGCCCGAATATCAAGCGGCTGTTTGGGACGCCTGACAACTTTGGTGTGATGGTCGAGCGCGGCTATCCGATGGTCTGGGACAATACGGATGTACAGTTTCTTGAATTGCTCGAGGTGAATGGCGGGCAGATACAGAAGGTGATGATCCGAGACGCTAGCGGCACCTTGCACACATTGCTGTATCAGATGATCGAAACGCCACGCGGCTGGCAGATAAACGGTGTTCAGCTCTTGCCCGGTGCGCAGCTGGGTGCATGACTGATAACCTAACTAAAGTGATAGTGCTGCCCGTAGTGCTTGGCTGAGATATTGGTGGGAATTCAAGGAGTTGGCGCAAATGTGTCGGTCGCGGAAAGACATGACACAATCTTGACATGTTTCTGACGAAATTCGGCGACATTGAATCGCTTGCTGGGCGGTTTGAACAGTTAGTGAGTGATAATGGTTATAAAGAATTTTGCAGTCGGCGCGCGTCGTGGGATTTCCCTGACGGGCGCTTTTTTATGTGTGATGGGTGTTTTTGGCGCGACGGCGGTGCAAGCACAACAAACCGCTCCGGTTCAGTTGGAAGCTACCGACGGATCGATGTCGATCACCGGGAACCTGCTGAGTTTCGATAATGACATCTATGTGGTCGAAACGGTTGAGTTGGGTGTTTTGCGGATCAAAGCGGAAAGTGTGACCTGCACGGGCCTGGTATGCCCGGCGCCTGAAGAGTTTGGCCCCGAGTTTGGCATCTATGGATCGCGGACTGTTGGCACGACTCTGATACCGAACCTGTTGCGAGGCTATGCCAGTTCGGTCGGGGCAACTTACGAAATCATACCGACCGACGAGCCTGCTGAACGTATTGTCCGCCTGACAAATGCCGACGGTAGTCTGCGTGCCGAAATTGATCTGCAGACCCGTGGTTCTGGCAGCGCCTTCCCGGCACTTGCTGATGGTGTTGCAGCGATCGGTGTCGCTGACCGCCGCATGAAGGACAGCGATGTTGAAAAGATCGCGGTTGCTGGCATTCCCGACCTGCGAGATACAGCAAACGAAACGGTTCTGGGTGTTGATGGCATCGTCATGATCACCCATCCTGACAATCCGGTGCGCAATCTCAGTTCGTTTGATATTGCGCGCATTTGGTCGGGTGAGATCACCAATTGGCTTGAGTTGGGTGGCGGGAACTATCCGATCACCGTCAATTCCTTTGGCGAGGGTTCCGGTGATCGCGCCGTCATGATGGATGCGCTGGTTCGCCCCAATGGCCGTGATGAAACGGCGCAGGTTACCCGCTGGAGCGCGTATCAGGATCTGGTCGATGCCGTGATGGCCGACCGCGGGGGTATCGGTTTTGTCGGCCGTTGGCTGGCACGGACCAATGACGTGAACCTGCTGGATATCCGCGAGGAGTGTGGGCTGCTATCGCCGCCGACCGATTTCCGGATGAAGATCGAAGGTTATGCCCTGTCGCGTCGCCTGTATGCCTATACAACCCCGGGCCGGATCCATCCCGAAGCGCAGGCGTTCCTTGACTGGACACTGACGAGCGAAGCGCAGCCCTATATCAAGGAAAGCTATTTCGTTGATCGCGAGTTGGAGCGGATGCGTCTGGAAGATATGGGCATGATGCTGGTTCACACCGCCGCGGTCGAACCGGATTTCGATGGCGCACAGTATTCCAACATGATGCAGCAGTTGCGCGGTGCGGATCGCCTGAGCATTTCTTTCCGGTTCAATACCGGGTCAAGTGTGCTTGACGTTGAATCAATCCGCAACATCGAGGAACTGGCCGCCCGAATGGAAGCTGGCGAGTTTGATGGGCTTGAGGTTTTGCTGGTTGGTTTCGCTGACTCGATCGGTGAGCGGACGCGCAACACGGCATTGGCACAAGCGCGTGCCGAAGCCGTTCGCGAAATCCTGGCTCGCGCGTTGGCCCCGGAGACGAGACGGCGCTTGGGCTTGTTGCCGTTGAGCTACGGTGAATTGCTGCCATTGTCATGCAACGATGGCGAGGTCGGCCGCGCCCGCAATCGCCGGGTCGAGGTGTGGCTGCGGTTGCCAAACAGCCGGTCCAACCTGCGCTAGATTACCTGGCACAAATGAATAAGATGAGGGGCGCGGACGATGGTCGGCGCCCCTTTTTTTGTTGTGTTGCATCCACCACCGTCACGGTGCTGTCAGATGCAATTCAGACCTGCGCGATAACTCTTGGGCGACGGTCCTGCGATCTGCGGGACCTGTTTGATCTGGCTGCCAAAGAGGGACCACCGATGAACAAGGCGATTACTGACGGGATTGTATTTAACCCACTGCCCTTTGCGGCGGGTCTGGGGGTGTGGTCGAGCGGGGACGGCACGCCGGGGTCTGACACTTATGCGGTCAGCGGGTCAGGCGTGTTCGTAGCCGCCGATCAGGATTTTGCCGGATGTCTGGAGGTTCTCAAGACAGAACCTGTGACCCGCGTCCGTTACATGGGCGAAACGCCCATCCTGCCCGGTTGCTATCTGCGGGTGACCGCACGCGTCAAAGCCGTGGCCGGACCATTGCCCGCGGTGCGCATATCGGGTTGGTCCGGGCTCGCCGGCGGTGCGCAAGCCACAGGTTTGCCTGAGGCAGGGCCATCAGTGCAGTTGACCACCTATGGTGAGGTTGTTGAGGTGAGCGCAATCATTGCGACCGCAGATCGTAACGGTGTTGATCTGGTCTGGACCGGTGCCAATTACGGTCACTTCGGCATTGACCTGACTGGCCCCAATGGCGGCCTTGTCCGGGTGGACGATATCAAGATTGAGGATGTCAGTGCGGTCTTTACACGCGATCTGGTGGCTCTTGTTGATGTGCGTGATTTCGGTGCCAAGGGGGATGGTACGACGGACGATTCAGCCGCTTTCGATGCGGCGGATGCGGCGGCCAATGGTCGGACAATCATGGTGCCGGCGGGTGTTTATCTGCTGGAAAACAGCGTGACACTGGAAAGCCGGGTGCGGTTTGAGGGCCGGATCGTGCAGGCGCCGGAACACCGGTTCATTCTGCAGCGCGACTATAACTACGAGACTTATGTTGAGGCATTTGAGGACGAAGAGGTTGCCTTTAAGAAGGCATTTCAGGCGCTCATAAATTTTTCGGATCATGAGTCGCTTGATCTGAATGGGCGGCGTATCTCACTGACGGAGCCGGTGGATATGCAGGCGACAGATCCGTCGAAAACGCGGTTTGAAACCCGGCGTGTTATTCGCAATGGCCAGTTTGAACCGGTCAGTGGCGCGGCCTGGGACAGCACTATTGTCACCTCTCAGGCGACTTATGCGGTATCTGACGACCGGCGGCTGACCAACGTCGTCGACATTGCCAATATTCCGGTCGGAGCCTTGGTTGAAGGAAATGGTGTGGGTCGCGAGGTTTACGTTCGCGGCGTCAATGTTGGCAGTCAGACCATTGAGTTGAGCCAGCCGCTTTATGACGCGGAAGGCACCCAGGAATTTACCTTTACCCGTTTCAAATACATGCTGGATTTTTCAGGCTTCAACAAGCTGAGCCAGTTTGTTCTGGATGATATCGAGTTTCAGTGCCGGGGCGTGGCCAGCGGGATCATGATGTCTGCGGATGGGTTTACCTTTCACGTGCGCGACAGTTTCATCAACCGGCCGAAGGATCGGGGCATCACCTCGCCCGGGGTTGGCTGTCAGGGGATGATGATCGATCGTTGCCAGTTGATTTCGGACGAGCAGGCCGTGCCGGTTTCTGATCGCGTCAGCATCGGGTTCAACGCCAACGCCAATGATGTGAAAATCCGCGACAATAGGGTGAGCAAGTTCAAGCATTTCTGTGTGCTTGCGGGAAGCGGCAACCTAATTACGGCGAACCATTGGTTCCATGGCGATGATGAGATCAACGGCCCGCGCAAGGGTGGTATTATCCTTACCGAATTGAACCCAAAAAGTGTGTTCACCGGCAACTATTGCGACAACAACTTCATTGAGTGGACGAATGAGCATTTCAGCTCACCCGCGTTGGGTAATCAATTTTCCTTTGGCGGGCTGACCATCACGGGCAACATTTTCACCACCAATGATGTGGCGACCTGGTTCAATTTCATCGTGATCAAACCTTATGGTCCGGGTCATTACATCAACGGTTTTTCGGTGGTCAGCAATGTATTCCGTTCGCTGAATGGCCGGATCGACCGGGTGGATAATGTGGATACGACCTTTGCCGATCTCGATTTCAACCGCACACGCGGTCTGGAGTTCAGTGGCAACACTTACCACAACGTCAACCAGCCCGCCCAGAACCCGGTGTTCCTGACACATACCCAGGCGACCGAGGCGAGCACATGGACGATGAGCACCGGGACGGTCCTGCCCTTTGGTGGGCGCGCGAAAACGGTTGAAAGTATAGCCCCGATCGGGTCAATCACGGACACCGCTAACAACCGCGTGCATGATTTTCCGTGGGCCGAGGGTGAAAAGGGATCTGATCTGCGCAGTGTGCAGGTCAACTGGTCGCGACCAGTCAAGGGGCGGGTCCGGTTTCAGGTTCGGATGGATCAGCCCGAGATTTGATCTGGTTCGGTTTTTTCAAAGGGCGCTTTTTGGCGCCCTTTTTTTGTGCGGTGCTCGTTTCTTGTGCGGTTTGTTTGTGCTGGGACGCTTTTTGATCTGTGCTCGCTCCCCTTGTTCTGGCCAAGACGCCGCATTCTTTGGCAGCAAAGGCCCAATTGACTGAATGTTGGGCTTTTACCATTACCTACGCTGCGCAAATCCAGAATGTTGAGGCGGCACCGCGCGCCCGCGGGGCCTTGCGGCTTGCCGCCAAGCGGCGCGACGCAGCCACTGTTATTGGTGATCTGCGGCAGGAAGGATCATTAAAGGCGCTGTTTCCTCAGACGGGCGGCGATGCCCTGCAAGCGGTGTTTCTGAACACGGCGGGTGGATTGACCGGTGGCGACCGGATGATGATCGATGTGACCGCCGAAGCGAGCGCGCATGTTGTGATGTCATCGCAAGCGGCTGAACGCGCCTATATGGCACAGCCGGGGCAGGTGGCGCGGACGGAATTGTGTCTGAAGGCCTGCGCAGCTGCCCGCATCGACTGGATCCCGCAAGAGACGATCCTGTTCGAAGGTGCCGCACTGAACCGCCGGTTGAGGGTGGATCTGGCGCAAGATGCAAAAGCCTTGATCGTGGAGACGCTGGTTTTCGGGCGGGCCGCGATGGGTGAAAAACTGCGTGACCTACGCTTTACCGATCAGTGGCGCGTCTATCGCGATGGTCGGTTGGTATTCGCCGATGCGGTGCGTTTGATGGGTGATGCACAGGCATTGCTGCAGCGTCAGGCCATCGGGGGTGATGCCGGGGCGATGGCGACGGTCCTGTTCGCAGGGCCAGGGGCCACGCAGTCATTGCAACTACCCGATACCGTCGGGGTCAGCCGGATCACAGATGATTTGCTGTTGTTACGGTTCCTCGCGGCCGACAGTTTTACGCTGCGCCGCGACCTGATCCCTGTGGTTGAAGCACTGACTGATGCCCCGATGCCCCGTGTCTGGAGACTGTAAGATATGCAACTGACCCCGCGCGAAAAGGACAAGTTGTTGATCGCCATGGCCGCCGAGGTTGCCCGCAAGCGGCTCGCCCGTGGTGTCAGGCTGAACTATCCCGAGGCGATTGCCCTGATCACCGATGCGGTAGTCGAAGGTGCGCGCGATGGCCGGTCCGTGGCCGACATGATGGAGGCAGGGGCGCATGTCATCACCCGCGACCAGGTGATGGACGGGATCGCCGAGATGATCCACGAGGTGCAGGTCGAGGCGACATTCCCCGATGGCACAAAGCTGGTGACGGTCCATGATCCGATCCGTTGAAAAAAGAGGGGGAACCAAATGAAACCGGGTGAAGTGATGGCCGCAGAGGGGGATATTACCTTGAATGCGGGCGCTGAGGTGACCGTGATCGAGGTTGCAAATACCGGGGATCGTCCGGTGCAGATTGGTTCGCATTTTCATTTTGCCGAGACGAATGCGGCGTTGGATTTTGACCGGGACGCTGCGCACGGGATGCGTCTGGATATTGCCGCTGGAACGGCAGTGCGATTCGAACCGGGTCAGCGACGCGAGGTGGCATTGATCCCGATAGCGGGCGCGCGCCGCGTGTTTGGCTTCAATGGCAAGGTCATGGGCGATTTATAGGGGTATTCGGTTTGCTGCGGTGCAGAAAAATGCTGCGACCGCAAAGTATGTAGGGTATAATCGTGCCGTGAGATTTTCCCTTAACCTGAAGGACGAAAGATGACCCCAGCATTCACACTGACCGTTTCTGCCGAAATCCTGCGTGCCTCCAGCGCGGTGATTGGCCAGCAGATGCGCCTGACGCAGACCGTTCTGGACCAGACCTATGTCGCCCAGAAAGCAATGATGCTGCCGTTCTGGAGCGAGGCTGCGCCAGCGGCTTCCCCGAAAAAGGCGGCCAAAGCCAAGCCGGTCGCCAAAAAGGCAGCCCCGGCTAAGAAATCGGCGGTGGCAAAGCCATCAAAATCTGCAGCCAAGTCCCCCGCGCCCAAACCGGTATTGGCAGAGGTTGTCACCAAGCCCGCATCAGTAGCCCCGGTCGCACAGAAGGCAGTGACAAAAGCGCCCACACCGAAAACGACCCCGAAGGTCGCGGCACCCAAGCCGGCCATCGCTGCCAAACCCGTTGAAACAGCACCTGCTGCAAAGGTAGCGGCGAAGCCTGCCCCGACCAAGTCGACAACTGAAGCAGTTGCGCCGAAAGTGGCTGCTGCGAAACCAGCAAAGCCCACGCCTGCCGCAAAACCGGTGACCAAGGTCGCCGCGCCAAAGCCAGCTGTCGCCAAAACCACCGCGAAGGTTGACACGCCAAAGAAAAAGACGGCGAAAAAGTCAGCGCCTGAAAAGACAGCAAGCGCAAAGCCAGCACCGGCCAAAAAGGCCACGACAAAGCCGTCGAAGCCCGTCACGGAAACTGTCGCAACCTCGGCTGCGAAAGCCCCGGCGAAGCCCGCCAAGCCCGCACCAAAATCAAAGAAGATCACTGTGCCTGACGCCCCCTGGAGCGCTGAAAAGGACCCAGCGAAAACCTGACCGGAGAACCATATGCCCGCAACGATCCCTCGCGCTGACTATGCCGCCATGTTTGGCCCCACTGTGGGGGATCGCGTCAGGCTCGCCGATACAGACCTGATCATCGAAGTTGAGCGGGATCTGACTGCGGAACGGGCAGGGACGGCCGCCACTGGCGGGTCTGGCAGCAACGCGTTGCTTTATGGTGAAGAGGTCAAGTTCGGCGGCGGCAAGGTGATCCGCGACGGCATGGGCCAAAGTCAGGTCACAAGGGCCGAGGGGGCCGTTGATACGGTTGTCACCAACGCGCTGATTGTCGACTGGACCGGGATCATCAAGGCCGACGTCGGGCTGAAGGATGGCAGGATTGTCGGGATCGGCAAGGCGGGCAACCCGGACACACAACCCGGCGTCGATATCATCGTCGGGCCGGGGACCGAGGCGATTGCGGGCGAAGGGCGCATCCTGACCGCTGGCGGGATCGACAGCCACATCCATTTCATCTGCCCACAACAGATCGAGGATGCGTTGCATTCCGGCCTGACCACGATGATCGGCGGCGGTACCGGCCCGGCCCACGGAACCCTGGCCACGACCTGCACACCTGGCCCATGGCATATCGGGCGGATGCTGCAGGCCGCGGATGCTTTTGCGATGAACCTGTGTTTTGCGGGCAAGGGGAATGCGTCACTGCCCGCCGCGCTGGAAGAGCAGGTATTGGCCGGGGCGGCCTGCCTGAAACTGCACGAGGATTGGGGCACGACCCCGGCGGCCATCGACAATTGCCTGAACGTGGCGGACGCGATGGATGTGCAGGTGATGATCCACACCGACACTCTGAATGAAAGTGGGTTCGTCGAAAACACGGTTGCCGCGATGAAGGGCCGGACGATCCACGCCTTCCATACCGAGGGCGCGGGCGGCGGTCATGCCCCGGATATCATCAAGATTTGCGGTCAGCCGAACGTCATCCCATCCTCGACCAACCCTACCCGGCCTTTCACCGTCAACACGGTGGATGAACATCTGGATATGTTGATGGTCTGCCATCACCTCGACAAATCGATCCCCGAAGATGTGGCCTTTGCCGAAAGCCGCATCCGGCGTGAAACCATCGCGGCAGAAGATATCCTACACGACATGGGCGCGTTTTCGATCATCGCGTCCGACAGTCAGGCGATGGGCCGCGTGGGCGAGGTGATTATCCGGACCTGGCAGACCGCGCACAAGATGAAGGTGCAGCGCGGGCAGTTGAGCGAGGAGACGGGCGACAACGACAATCTGCGTGTCCGTCGCTACATCGCGAAATACACGATCAACCCGGCGATTGCGCATGGGATTTCGGCGCATGTGGGTTCGGTCGAAACCGGCAAACGTGCCGATCTGGTGCTGTGGAACCCGGCCTTTTTCGGGGTGAAGCCGGAGATGATCCTGATGGGCGGCACGATTGTGGCCGCACAGATGGGTGACCCCAATGCATCGATCCCGACGCCGCAGCCGGTCTATACCCGTCCGATGTTCGGGTCTTACGGGCGGTCTGTCGAACACTCTGCGGTCACGTTCGTGAGTGCTGCCGCGCAGGACATGGGCATCGCCGACAGCCTTGGACTGGCCAAACAGACTTTGCCGGTGGTCAACACGCGGGGCATTGGTAAGAAAGACCTCAAGTTGAACGATGCAATGCCGCAAGTCGAAGTGAACCCCGAAACCTACGAGGTACGGGCCGATGGTGAACTGCTGACCTGCCAGCCTGCGGAAAGCCTGCCCATGGCACAGCGCTATTTCCTTTTCTGACCTAACGTTATCAATGCGCTGGGCGCATAGTCGGAATGCGTCTTCGGCGATTGTTGGACCGCATGTGCCAGACTACATCTGTCGCAGGGAGGAAAGATATTCGCTGAAAAGAGGCACAAAATGGCTTTCCAAACCGACAACACACTGATTTCCAACCGCGAAATGATGATCGAACTGGTGCTGACACCGTTCCGGGCCATTGGTCGCTGGTTCATTTCGCTGGCCGAGAACAATTCGCGCACCCAGGCGCTCCATCAGATCAACAACATGACAGATGCCGATCTGGCTGCCCGCGGTCTGACCCGTGCAGAGGCCGTCAACATGATGTTCCGTCACGACGCCTGAGCGTCGTGAAGCGCTGAAAAAATGGACCTTCGCCAATTGCAATGACATGTGACCGATCAAGTCACTGATAAGTCATTGCAACAGGCGCATGGTGGCGTAATCTGAGGGCCGGAGCAGAAGTGCGGGGGCCCCAGCATGATGATCAGACTTTTTTTGGCTTGCGTTATTGCGACACCGGCCATTGCGTCCTGCCCGGTGGGTGCGGATCTGGCCAGCGGCATCCGTCTGGTGCAGGCGGACGGCACAACGGATGACTACCGCGCCCTGCGTCCCGGCGTGGTCGAGACGATAAGCACCTACACCGATGGCTATGTCGCGCGCACTTTGCTGGGGCAGGGGATTTACGTGCTTGAGGTTGCGGATGTCATCGATGGATCGATTGATCCTTACACTCAGGCGGTCTTTGCCTTTAGGATGGCCGCCGGTGACATGCCACTTCCCGACTCCAACACGCAGATGAAGTTTGGCACGACCGTTCGCGATGGTGGCGGGTTATACCCCGAGAACATCGTAATTGATTGGGGCGATCGCGCCACTGTCACATATGGCAAGTGCAGCTATGCAATGATCCCAGGCACCTTTTCGCATACTAGTGACGATTATGACCATCAGGAAGTTGTGCATTATCTGCCCGAACTGGGGATCAGCGTGCTGCATTCCTATTTCGACGATGAAATGACGGAAGCTGATATTTATCCTGTTGCCGACATCAAGACCATCAGGAACTGACCGGATGACCGCGATTGCCCATCAGATTGTCAGCGGGACCGATGTTGAAACATCGGCCACGGTGCGGCTGACCTATGATGCCCGCATGCTGCGTCGCAAACGGCTGCAGACGGCAGAGGGCGAGGGGTTTCTGGTGGACCTGCCACAAACCACATCCGTGAATGCCGGGGATGCGTTTGCATTGGAGGATGGCCGGCTCATCGGCGTGGCCGCAGCGGACGAGCCGCTGATGAGGGTCACTGGTGATCTGGTGCGGTTGGCCTGGCATGTCGGCAATCGGCACGCGCCATGTGCCATCGAGCCTGATGCGCTTGTCGTGCAGCGTGAAAAGGTCATGCGAGCCATGCTGGAACAATTGGGTGCCACGGTGAGTGATTTCGACGGTCCCTTCACCCCCGAAGGCGGGGCCTATGGCCATGGCCGCACCATGGGTCATGATCACAGTCATTCCCATGCTTGACGATCATCTTCTGACCCTGACGCAATGGCTGTCGCCATCCTATCCTGTCGGCGCCTTTGCATGGTCACATGGTTTGGAACGCGCCGTAAGTCGCGGGGATGTCACAGATTCCGCAAGCTTAGCCGACTGGCTAAGTGCTGTATTAACCCATGGGGCAGGCCGGTCTGATGCTATCCTGCTGTGTGTCGCACATGGGGCAGAGGATGTGACAGAGGTCGCAGAGCTCGCTGCTGCCCTTGCCCCATCGCGCGAACGGCGAGAAGAAACCTTGCAGCAAGGCGCGGCCTTTGCGGCAACGACCCGTGCGGGCTGGGGCCTTGATCTGCCTGATATGGCTTACCCGGTTGCAGTTGGCCGGGCTGCTGGTTTGATCGGGCTCGACGCGCGGCCTGTTGTGCAACTCTGGCTTCAGGCCTTTGTCAGCAATCTGGTGCAGGCCGCGACCCGTCTGATGCCGCTGGGCCAGACCGAGGGGCAGCGTATTCTGGCGGGTCTGTCACCGGTGTGCATTGAAACGGGGGCAGAGGCATTGACCGCGACGCTTGACGATATTGGCAGTGCGGCCTTTGCTGTCGATATCGCTTCAATGCAGCATGAAACACATTATCCGCGGATTTTCAGGTCATGATCCTGTCCAGCTTCATTGTGATCGTGCTGCTTGGCGTGGCCTTGGTTCATGCGCTGTGGGGCTTTGGCGTCTGGGTGCCGATCCGGAACGAAGAGTCGCTGGCGAAGGCGGTGGTCGGCGCGCGCGGTGTCACGCGGATGCCGGGGCCGATCCCGTGTTTTCTGGTGGCTGGCGGGCTGAGCCTGCTGGCTGCGGCGGTTCTGTTCCTGCCGCAGGGCAGCCTGCGTACCGTCTTGTTCATGGGGGCAACGGCGGTATTTCTGGCCCGCGGCGCGCTGGCCTATCTGAAGAAATGGCGCCTGATGACGCCGGAGGAACCCTTTGCCACGTTGGACCGCCGCGTCTATGGCCCGCTCTGCCTGGCCCTTGGCATCGCGTTCATCATTCTTAATCTGGGAAGCTGATCAATGTCACCGAACGGACCATTGCGTGTGGGAATTGGCGGGCCTGTCGGGGCCGGGAAAACCACGCTGACCGCTGCCCTTGCACGCGCGCTGAAGGAACAGGTCAGCCTTGGGGTCATCACCAACGATATCTACACGCAAGAGGACGCAGAGGCGTTGATGCGTATGCAGATCCTGCCAGCCGACCGGGTGATGGGCGTCGAAACCGGGGGTTGCCCGCATACGGCGATCCGCGAGGATGCGTCGATCAATCTGGCCGCTGTGGCCGAGATGCGTGGGCGGCATGACGATCTGGAATTGGTGCTGATCGAAAGCGGGGGCGACAATCTGTCGGCCACGTTCAGCCCGGAACTGGCCGATGTCACCGTCTATGTCATCGACGTGGCTGCGGGCGAAGAGATCCCGCGCAAAGGCGGCCCGGCGATCACCCGGTCCGATATTCTGGTGATCAACAAAACCGATCTGGCCCCGCATGTGGGTGCGTCGCTGGATGTGATGGCGCGGGATGCGGCGCGGATGCGTGGTGACCTGCCGGTCGTATTCGCCAGTCTGCGCCATGGCGACGGGGTGGATGAGGTCATCCGCCTTTTGCGCGAGGTTGGCGGGCTTTAGAACGTCTGCCATAGCCCGACACGCAAGGCACCCGGATCATCCCCGTTCAGCGGCTGGATCGCGCCAAATGTGATGCGCATGCCATCCATGACACTGAAAACCACAGCGGTTTCGATCTTTCTGTAGTCCGCATCATCCTTGGTCCTGCCGGTCTGGAGTTGGAACATAACCGTCCAGCGATCCGTCAGTTTATGCCCCCAGGTGAAATCAGCCTTGGGAATGAACAATTCCGTCGTGCGGTTGTAGGTGGCGCTGGTGTCGACCGCCAGCCAGCCATTTTCCAGACCGCGGCCCCAGGACAGGCCGCCGCGCACCAGCGGTGTGGGGTCTTCGAACGGCAGGATTTCCGCCCCAAAGGCCAGACTGGCGGCAAAGCGGTCCGTCCCCGTTGTATCCCCCAGCGGGATGCGGGCAAAAACGAACCCGGTCTGGACCGTGTCCCGTTCGGTTGTGAAGTATTCCGCACCCAGCGTGACAAGCGGTGTCAGCCCATATTCGGCATAGAACGTGGGATCGTAATACATCGGGTCATCGATGTCTTCGAACAGGGTGACATTGCTGGCAGAGGCGATGAAAAACTGCCCTTCTTCGCGGGCCCACGCCCCGGAATGGGCCATGTTTGCCACCATCGTCAGCCACACTGAAACCAGAAAAACCCGCATGAACTCATCCGTTTGAACGGGGACCATCTTTCTGCTGGATGAGTTAATTACAGGTTAAGATGTGTTAACCGTCGCGCGGCAGGCGGCGCAGTTTCAGGGCGTAGGCGGGGCGGGCCAGCGCCTCGCGTAGATGTTGTTTCAGGGGGATATGGGGCGTCTTTGGTGCGGAAAGTTCGGCCTGCAATTGCAGGTGCCGCGCCACCATCAGGGCGCGCCGGCCGTGATAGTGATCGGTGACGATGATGATCCGCGGACCGGGCAGAAGCTGTTTGGCGTTGCGTATGTTTTCCAGCGTTGTCGTCGATTGGTCCTCGGGCCGGATTGCAGATGCGGGTATATCGGCGTCGATCAAAAGCTGTTGCATCACGGCCGCTTCGCTGGGCGGATGCCGGCCCAATCCACCACAGGGGATGATCAACGGCGCGCGGCCTGCATGCCACAGGCGCGCAGCATGGGCCGTGCGCCGCCGCAATGTGGGTGACGGGCCGTCCTGCCAGACAGCAGCACCGAGGATCAGGATTGCGTCCATCTGGCGATCTAAGCGGGCCGCAAACCGAAAGGAAAGGGGTGTCAATTCGTTGACGGGACCACCGACCCTGACGCGCCAGGATTGACAAACTCTGGCCTGACACTTTTAGCCGACTTGGATTCCGCTGCAATCTGCCCATGATAAGCGATGGAGGAGGCCGACGCACTTGCGCGGCCCGAACGACATGAATGAGGGGGAGACCGCTATGACCGATCAACCAGCCGGAACCTATCCGCCATCCGCCGAAATGGCCGCAGGCGCCCATGCGGATAAGGCGAAGTATGAAGCGATGTACGCGGCCTCGATCAATGATCCTGAGGCGTTCTGGGCCGAACATGGCAAGCGCGTCGACTGGATCAAGCCGTTTACCAAGGTCAAGAACACCAGCTTCGCCCCCGGCAATATCGACATCAAATGGTTCGAGGATGGCACGCTGAATGTCAGTGCCAACTGCATTGACCGGCATCTGGCGGATCGTGACGATCAGACCGCGATTATCTGGGAACCCGATAGCGCCGATGATGACGCCCAGCACATCACTTACAAGATGTTGCATGACAAGACCTGCCGCATGGCCAACAGCCTGAAGGAACTGGGCGTCAAAAAGGGTGATCGCGTCGTCCTATACATGCCGATGATCCCGGAGGCCGCCTATGCCATGCTAGCCTGCGCCCGGATCGGCGCCATCCATTCCATTGTTTTTGCAGGGTTTTCTGCCGACGCTTTGGCCGCGCGGATCAGCGGCTCAAATGCCAAGGTTGTCATTACTGCCGATGGTGCGCCGCGGGGTGGCCGGGTGACGAACCTCAAGGACAGTGTCAATCAGGCGCTGATCAACGTGATGCATGACGTCAAATGCCTGTGCGTCCGCCGCACCGGGCAGCAGATCGCGTGGCGCGGCGAAGACGACTACTGGCTGCACGAGATGGAAGAACAGGTCAGCGCCGATTGTCCGCCGGAAGAGATGAACGCCGAGGACCCGCTGTTCATACTTTATACGTCAGGCTCGACCGGCATGCCCAAGGGCGTGGTGCATAGCACCGGGGGTTACATCGTCTATGCGTCGATGACCCATCAGTACACGTTCGACTATCATGATGGTGATGTCTTCTGGTGTACGGCTGATGTGGGCTGGGTGACCGGACACAGCTATATCGTCTATGGCCCACTGGCCAACGGGGCGACCACGCTGATGTTCGAAGGGGTGCCGACCTATCCCGATGCGGGTCGGTTCTGGCAGGTTTGCGAAAAGCATAAGGTTAACCAATTCTACACCGCCCCGACTGCCATTCGTGCGCTGATGGGGCAGGGCAATGATTTTGTTGAGAAATATGACCTTTCTGATCTGAAGGTGCTGGGCACCGTGGGTGAGCCGATCAACCCCGAAGCGTGGAACTGGTACAATAATGTCGTGGGCAAAGGCAAAGTGCCTATCGTCGATACATGGTGGCAGACCGAAACGGGGGGGCATCTGCTGACCCCACTGCCGGGGGCCACAGCGACCAAGCCGGGGTCGGCGACACTGCCGTTCTTTGGCATTCAGCCGGTCATTCTGGAACCGACCACGGGTGAGGAAATCCACGACACGGCGGCCGAGGGCGTGTTGTGCATCAAGGATAGCTGGCCCGCCCAGATGCGCACGGTCTGGGGTGATCATGAGCGGTTCGAAAAGACTTATTTCGCCGACTACAAGAATTACTATTTCACCGGTGACGGCTGCAAACGTGACGCCGATGGCTATTACTGGATCACGGGCCGTGTGGACGATGTGATCAACGTGTCCGGTCACCGGATGGGCACGGCCGAGGTGGAAAGCGCGCTGGTCGCCCATGGCAAGGTCGCTGAGGCGGCTGTGGTCGGCTATCCGCATCCGGTCAAGGGGCAAGGCATCTATGCCTATGTGACCCTGATGACCGGGCAAGAGCCCTCGGATGACCTGCGCAAGGAGTTGGAGACCTGGGTCCGGGCCGAGATCGGGCCGATTGCCAAGCCTGATCTGATCCAGTGGGCGCCGGGCCTGCCGAAAACACGATCGGGCAAGATCATGCGGCGGATCTTGCGCAAGATCGCCGAGGATGATTACGGGGCGCTGGGTGATACCTCGACCCTGGCTGATCCGTCGGTGGTCGATGACCTGATCGAGAACCGGATGAACCGGGGCTGACGCAACGTTCGGTGCTATGTTCGGGGCCGCGCAACACCCTTGCGCGGCCTTTTTTGCGAATCACCAGTTAATGCGGGGGTTTTCACGATTTTGACCTATCGGCATCGCGTCGGCAAAACGTCGGACTTGCGTCGGACCCTTTTCGCCCAAATTGCCGGTTTAAGGCAGCGCGCGGTGGACGTATGAAGACGCCATTAACGTTTTGATATGGTTGGCTGACCCCGACCGCCGATTTGGAAAGGCGATATCATGCTGGAACTTGTTGTCATCTTTTTCATTGTGCTGGTTGGTGGAACACCGGGCGGATCGGACTCTGCTGCGCGCGCGACGCCCATGGCTCCTGTCGTTGACGCACCTGCGGCGGAGGCCGCGCCAGAGGCGATTGAAGAACCGCAGCCGGCGCCTGCCACCGACACACGCACTCCAGAGCCGCAGGAACCAACCGGCAAGTTTCTGAATGCAACTGAGGTCCGCCCTATTCTGGACGCCACCAAGGGCAGTTGGGTCGCGGTCCGGCTTTATGAAGGGCAGGATCTGCTTTATTTCACCAGTCTTTTGTCCTGGCGTTGTGGCTTGTGGGAAATCCGCTATGGCGTCAACGGCGCGCCTGCCGATCAGGTGGTGGAGATGGAGCCGTGTTATGAAGATACGGCCCAACCCGCCGCGCTGACCGACCCGGTGGCGTTTCCGATCTGGGTGACGTTCGCGCCTGAAACCGTGCAAAGCGTGACGGTCGAGATTGATTACGATGACGGGACCACGGATGCGGCGACGTTTCAACGCAGTGGTATTCTGATCCCGTGAGGGTGACTTTTTCCCTTAGTTGATGTACTGAAAACGTCGCAGCCGTGATGTGCTGCAGCTCATTATTTTAGCCCATTCCCGTTGCGTCCATTAGACAAATGAAGGGGGCAGGCATTTGCAGAAGTGGTTTTTTGACGAGCCTGAAAACAGGATCATTTCGGATGATGTGGTGACCCATATCACCCCCAAGGCGGCGGCTGTCCTGCGTTGCCTTTTGCACAAGAAAGGTAAGGTTGTCAGCAAGCAGGATATTCTGGCAGACGTCTGGCCCGGCTTGCATGTGACAGAAGATCTTGTGCGGGAGTATGTCTTTGATTTGCGCACGGCGCTTGGCGATGACGCCCGTCAGCCCCGCTATATAGAAACCGTGCGCGGGAAGGGTTTTAAGCTTGCTGGCGAGGTGTCATTCGCGCAGGAACCGGGCGCCCCCAGCACTGATCTGGACCGATCTACGATTGGCGTTTTGCCTCCGATTGTTGCTGGCGATGATCCGGCATTAACTCTGATCGCCGAGGCGTTGTCAGATGCGATTGTGGCGTCGCTGGCCAATAGCGGGCCGATTGATGTGGTGTCGCGCCATGCCTCTTTTGCCTCTGACCTGCCTGCTGATCCTGCCGCGACGGCCCGCAAGCTTGGGGTGGGCTATCTGCTGGAAAGCCGGATGGCCGTGGCCGGATGTCAGCCCCATGTCACCTATTTTCTGGTTGAGGGCGAAACCGGTCGTCATGTCTGGGCGCAGCGATTTGACGTGACCGGCACCGATCAGGCGGAGCTGCAGGATCTGGTCCACAAGGTTGTTCATGCGCTGGCGGGTTGGCACGGGGAACTGCATGTAGCGGCCTTTCGGCTGATTGCACGTAAGCGCCGTGGGCACTTGACCGCCTTTGAGCATTTTATCTGCGGTTGCGATCTGGAGTTGAACTTTGACGAGGCGAGCGTGACCCGTGCTCTAGATCATCTGGATCAGTCACTGGCGCTGGACCCCGGGTTTGCACGGTGCTGGGTGATGAAGTCGATCATGCTGCAGTGGTCGTTTGACGTCTTTGCAGGCAAGGACCCCGATATTCTGAAAAGATCCGCAGAGGCGATGGATCGCGCTTATGTGCTGAACCCGCGTGATCCTGTCACGCTGTCGTTCATGGCACTTCAGCGCGCGCGTGAAGGCGATCTGGCCGGCGGGCTTGAGGCGTTGGCTCAGGCCGAGAACAGTTGCGGATCAGATGCTGATGCCAGCATTTGCGTGGCCACTGCATTATGCGTCCTGCAGGGCCGTTTCAAAACCGCGCGCCAGTTTTTTGACCGCGCCCATGCGATCAATCATGCCCCGCCGGGCTGGTATCGCTTTGTCGAGGCCCGCCTGCGTTTTTACTTTGGTGAATATGCGCAAAGTGTTGCGGCCTCAAAAACGGGGCCGCAACGGGTCTCTGCCATGATTTATCGCTGTTTGTCGCAGGTCATGCTGGGGCAGATTGCGGCGGCGGTGATTACTTATGAAGACCTATTGGAACGCTATCCCGGCTTCGATCCGGAGTTCTATGCCCGGTATTTTCCAATAGCGGACCCGAAAGCCCGTGATCGTTACGACACCGCCGTCACCCTGCTGCGCGCTGGTCTGGACGGGCGCTGATTTGGGAGGATATCAGCGCCCGGGCCTGGATCAGTTGGCAGGCTGTCCTTCGCGCCAATGCACGACGACATTGGCCACACGGAACCGGTCAACTGCCCGCCTGCGGATGGTCAGTGTGTTGATCCCCTTCTTGAGGAAATCGCGCGGGATGCGATCCATCCACAGGTTCCAGCCTTCGCGGTCGACCATGTCGAAGGACGGCAGATGCTTGTCGTTGATCAGGATCCGGTGGGTGATCTCATCCCCTTCGTCTGTCGAGGAATTGCCGACATCCTGGGCTTGTATAACAAGGTAGCCTTCGGCGCTGATGCGCGAACCGCTTTGGCTGGCCGCGCTGGGCTCTTCATCAATGACAAAGGTCCGTGTTGCCTCTTGGTTGGCTGACACGAATTCTGTGTCGAAGTTCAACCACACGAAATCGGAATTTTGCATCTTCGTTTCCTTTCAAAATGAACTTTTTCAAATGCGGTGCAGCAAAATGTGCATTCCCACGCCGCACACCCTAACATCTGTGCGCGGGAAGGGATGTTGAGTTCCTGTGGAGTTTTTGTGGGGTTGGTAAGGGCGGGCTCTTGCCCGCCCTGCGCCTACCGCCCGTTGTGATGCACCTCTTGCAGCCCGTAGACGGGTGTGTCGATCCCTTCCATGCGGGCCTTGAGTTGCAGCGACAGGAACTGCGAATAGTGCCGCGACTGGTGCAGGTTGCCGCCGTGGAACCAGAGGTTTTCGACCTGGGTGGGTTTCCACATGTTGCGCTGTTCGCCTTCCCATGGGCCGGGGTCCTTGGGTGTGTCTGAGCCCAGCCCCCAGACCTTGCCGACCTTGTCCGCCGTGTCCTGATCGATGATGTCGGTGACCCAGCCGTTCATCGAGCCATAGCCGGTGGCGTAGACGATCAGGTCAGCCTCAAGCTTGGTGCCGTCATCGAGCATCACGCCGTCAGGCACGATTTCGGTGACTTGCCCCGCCTTCAGCTTGATCTTGCCGTCGATGATCAACTGGCTGGCGCCCACATCGATGTAATAGCCCGACCCGCGGCGCAGGTATTTCATGAAGAGGCCGGAGCCATCGGCGCCCCAATCAAGCTGGAACCCGGCCTTTTCAAGGGCGGCGTAGAAATCGGCGTCCACCTCCTTGATCTTGTCATACACGGGGATCTGGAAGTCGTGCAGGATCGCGTAAGGCAGGGAGGCGAAGATCAGGTCGGCCTTTTGCGTGGTGACCCCGGCGGCGACGGCCCGTTCCGAATAAAGATCGCCGAGGCCGATTTCCATCAGCGGTTCGGATCGGACGATATGGGTGGTGGACCGCTGCACCATGGTGACGTCCACATCGTTTTCCCAGAGCGCCGCACAGATGTCGTGGGCGGAGTTGTTGGAGCCGATGACGACCGCTTTCTTGCCTTTGTATTTGTCAGGGCCGGGGTGCTGGCTGGAATGGTGCTGATCACCCTTGAACGTGTCCATGCCGGGGAAATCCGGCACGTTTGCCTTGCCGGACATGCCGGTGGCAAAGACCAGTTGTTTCGGTTTCAGCGTGACGGTTTCGCCGTCCCGGTCCACGGTGACGGTCCATTCCTTTGCCGCCTTGTCATATTTGGCGTTGGTGACGATGGAGCGGGTCCAGTAATTCAGCTCCATGATCTTGGTATACATTTCCAGCCAGTCGCCGATCTTGTCCTTGGGCGCGAAAACCGGCCAGTTGGGCGGGAACGGCAGGTAGGGCAGGTGGTCGTACCAGACCGGGTCATGCAGGCAGAGCGATTTGTACCGCTTGCGCCAGCTATCGCCGGGTTTGTCGTTCTTTTCCACGATGATGGTGGGCACGCCCAACTGCCGCAGCCGGGCACCCAGTGCAATGCCGCCTTGCCCGCCGCCGATGATGACGGTGTAGGGTTGGGTTTTATAGCCGAGTTCGGCGCGTTCCTTTGCGATCTCTTCCGCCCAGGTCAGCCGGTGCTTGCCTGCACCATGCTTGGCCCCAAGCGGGCGTTCGTGACCCAGCGGTTCCTCGTGCCCTTTCAGTTCGGACATCGTGGTGAGCAGGGTCCAGATTTTGCCGTCGCGCAGGCGCAGCAGGCCATAGCCGCGGGCGACGCCGGTTTCGAACGTGATCCAAGCGGTTGTGATGCCCCCATCCTCGGTCGCGGTTTCACTTTCGGCGATTTGCCAGTTGGATGGTTTGGTGCTGGCCAGTTGGGCGTTCAGCATGTCGCGGACCTGATCGGGTCCTTCCATGGTTTTGATGTTCCAGGTGAAGCTGACCAGATCGCGCCAGTAACAGTCATCCACGAACATGGCGACGGCGGCGTCGATATCGCCAGCCTCCAGAGCACCGCCGAAATCGTTCAGGAATGTGGTGACGTGATCGTTTGTTGTCGTATCAAGCAAAGTCGTTCCTCCCACTCATTGAGAGGATAGTTTCGCACGGGCAAAGGGATTCGCCCTATGCGACGTTGGTCATGACCTGGGGTTCTGCCACTAAGTTGCTGGTTCGTCGCCGGTTGGCAGCCCAAGTTCTTTCATGGCGGCATTTTCCGTCTCGGCAATAAATACCATATCCTGTGCGGCCTCGCAGCGGGCGATCCAGTCACGGATCGGTTTGCTGTCTGGAATGGCATCGGGCAGCCAGGAGAATGGTGATACCATCAGCAGATCGGCTGCCGAAAACTGATCATCAATCAAAAAATCATGGCGGGCGAGGGCGGCTTCGATTGTTGAATACATGGTGGCACTGTCGCGGCACCAGCTTTTGACCAGTGGGTTGTCGGCCATTTCGAGAAAGCCCAGATACAGCAGCGGTTCCATGACATTGCCGTAGTAAAAGAGCCAGGACAGGTAAGCGCCACGGCCCGGCGATGAGATACCGCGCCCAAGATCGCTGTCAAAATGGTCCGTCAGCCACAGCATGATCGCGGCCCGTTCCCTGATCACTTGACCATCAACCTCAAGTACAGGGACCTTGCCATCGGGGTGTGGGTTGCGCGGGTCTATTTTTCCGGCGCCGCTCTGACGCTGGATATGGACCGTTTCAATCTTTACCTCCGTTTCCTTTCCCATAAGGCGCAACAGGCTGAGAACGCTGGTCGAACGGGATTGTGGTGAGTAGTAGAGGGTGATCATTGGAGTTCTCCTGTTGCTTGGGTCTGACAGCGAAGTAGCAGGGGCTGCTGCCAGTTCCTGTCAGGAAAGAACAGATGTTTCCCGCTTTTTGATTTGATGCACAGTCCCGCCTCGTGGTTTCCGGAGCCTGCGGGCCCGTCCTGCACGCAAGTGCCGGTTTATTCCGCAGCACCCTTTTGCAGATTTGGCCTGCTGCCATCCATAGCGATATTGACCGTTTCGCTGTCCAGCAGCTTGACCTCGCGCTGAGGGAAGGGGATCGAGATATCGTTTTCGGCGAACGCATCCCAGAGCGCCAGAAACACATTCCCCCGAATGTTGGTCAGCCCGCCGGTCGGGTCGCTGATCCAGAACCGCAGGATATAATCGACCGAACTGTCCCCGAAGCCCACGATATGGCAGACGGTGGGCCGGTTTTTCAGGACCCGGTCGACGCTTTGCGCGGCCTCGATCGCGATCCGGCGCACCTGATGCGGGTTGTCCGCGTAGGATGTACCGAAATGGATGTCGAGCCGGACGAAATCGTTGGAATGGGACCAGTTGACGACCTGACCAGTGATCAGGTCTTCGTTCGGGATCAGGTATTCGCGCCCGTCACGGGTGACGACGGAAACGTAACGCGCGCCCAGCGAATTGATCCAGCCGAACGTGTCGCCGAGGCTGATGACGTCGCCGGGTTTGATCGATTTGTCGAGCAGGATGATGACGCCTGAGACGAGGTTTGACACCACCTTTTGCAGACCAAAACCAAGGCCCACACCGATGGCACCGGACAGCACCGCAAGGCCGGTCAGGTCGATCCCGAGCGCCCGGACCCCGACAAAGAAGGCGGCCCCATAAAAGGCGATCTGCACACCTTTGATAATCAGCACCTGCATGGACGGGCTGATGTCTTCGTTGGTGCGCACCCGCCCGGCTGTGGTTGTCGTCAGGAACCGGGCCAGCGTGATCGTGGCCCCCAGAACCACAAGCGCCTGCGCGAGTAGCAGCAGCGAGAACCGGATTTCACCGATCTGGAAACCGGCCGCGTCGAGCAGTTGTTCCGCCTGATCCAGCAGTCCGAGGATGACCAATGTGGCATAAGTCCACGCCCCGTAGCGCACCATTTTTCGCAAAAACGGGCTTTTGATCAGGCGCGTCAGGAAGGCGATGACCAGCCAGGCAAAGGCCAGCGTCCCGATGATACTGAGCAGATAGCTGCGGCTGGGCCATGTGACCTCGCGCATGATGTAGATCGTGGCCCAGATCAGCCCGACAAAGAAGATCGCCCGTAGTCGTTGGTGAACCACCACAAGGATACGCATGCGCCATTTGGGCCAGTCATGCCGTGCGCCCATCCAGGCGCGAATACGCGGGCCCAGAACCTTGCGCATCAAATGGGCCAGAATGAACAGGCCAATGGCAATCAGGATCTGATAAAGGTTCCAGGTCCGGAACATGCTGCTGATAAAGACCTGGGCCTGATCATAAAGATCGGTGCCAATGGTCAGCGCCTGTTCAAGCGCCTCTTCCGGCACCATTTCGGTGATCGCGTCATCGGGGCCTTTCATATTGACGTGACGCGACATGGGGGTCCTGCAGTGGTGGCTGTTTGGACAAGTGTTGCACGGGCCGGACCGGGCAGGCAAGTTGCCGCAAACAGGTGAGGTGCTGAAATGGCTGAGGAAATTACGGTGCGCCCTGCAGTCATGGCGGATGCGCCTGCCCTGTCAGAACTTGTCATTGCGGTGCTTTATGCCTCTAACCTTGCCGATTATGGGGCCGAGAATGTCGCCCGTGTTGCCGGCCATTTCAGTGTGGAGGGTGTGAAAACCATGCTTGGCAACCGGCACGCAACCTTTGTGGCGTTACAGGGCGACAGGGTTGTGGGGACGGCCAGTCTTGATCTGGATGAGGATGGTCAGACGGCGGCGGTCAAAACCTTCTTTGTGGATGCGCGCATGCAGCGCCTTGGCATTGGTGCGCGGCTTTATGCGCATGTGGTCGCCAAGGCCGCCGAAAGCGGGATTGCCCGATTTACCGTCCGGTCGTCCATCGCTGGGATACCATTCTACGAAAGGCTGGGCTTTGTTTCCGTTCGCGACCATTGGGATGGCACCGAACGCACAGTTGAGATGCGCAATTAACGCTGTCCTTTTGCAAGCCTTGTCGCGGCTGCGATGAAAGGTTTACAAACTCTTAACGGATATTTGTACTGGATCAGCCATCATGGATCTTTCCATTCTTTTGCTTCTCGGCCTCGGTTTGGCCCTTGCCGTGCCATTTCTGGGTGGGGACGATGATGACGACGAGGCCAACCGGATTGATGGCAGTCCCGAAGGCGAACCGATCAACGGCACAGAGGGTGCGGATAGCATTTTTGCGCTGGCGGGTGACGATATTATTAATGCCGGTGGCGGCAATGATTTCGTCAATGCCGGGTTGGGTAATGATACGGTGAATGGCGGCGAAGGTCGCGATGTCATCCAAGGCCGCGCAGGCAACGATATTATCAATGGTGATAACGGCAATGACCGGATTGAGGGCGGCGCGGGTGATGATATGATCGATGGCGGTTATGGTTCGGACACCATTCTGGGCGGCCGTGGCACCGACGTCATCAAAAGCGGTTTTAATGCGCGCCTGATCGACAATGAACTGGTGAATGCGACTGAGACGCTGGACATCATTCGCGGTCAGGGGGGCGAGGATACGCTGTTCATGTGGGGTGATGACAGCGATAACAGCACGCCGGATAATCCGAAGGGCCTGAGCCTGGCTGTAGGCGGTGTGAACAGTGCACCGCCGGGTGAAGTGGGCACCCCTGAACTGGATGAGTTGATCCTGGTGACCGGTGAGTCCGATCTGCAGGACGACGAAGGCCCCACCAACTTTTTTGCCTTCGCCAATCTGGAAGATGATCAGGATACGCTGGCGACGATTGTCGAATTCAATCCTGCGCAGCACAAACTGGTGCTGACCATTGACGCTGATCTTGACGGGGCGACAGCGCCCGCTGTGGATTTTGTACTGACAGAGACCAGTTTGGACGGTGAAGACGGCGTTCTGGTTGAGGCCCGGTTCGAGGATGCGATGGGCGATCCGACCGATCCGGATTTTGACTATGAAGTGTCCCGCGCGTTTCTGCGTGGTGCCACTATTGCGAGTTTGGACGAAAGCGATTTTGCGGTTGTGCTGACGGACAACGATATCCCCGAGCCGGGGCCGGATGATGTGCTGACCGAGGCTGATTTCACCTTGTTCAATCCTGAAGCGACGTTAGAGACCGTAAAGAACGCATTACCTGGGTTCCTCAACACCAGCCCGCCCGCCTGATCAAAATCACTCGATACTGAACGCCACTTCGTTCCGCCGTTTCCATGGCAGCGTCATGGGGTCGTCGTAGTAATAGTGGCGAACGGGCTCCTTTACTGACAGGCCAGCCTGTATCGCGTAGCGGCGTAAATCGGCCTCGTGCTGCGTCAGTCTGGATTGTGTCGCCCAACCGGAAAACCGCAGGACCACCTGGGTGTCAGGCGGTGTTTGCGTGAACCGGATCGCGTTGCTGTCGGGGATCGGCAGGCTATCAAGCGTGTATTCCCGCGGCATCATGAAACTGACGGTCCACAACCCCGACTCACCGGTTTGGGTCACAGGCGTTGTCATGGTGATGCTTTCGGCGGGCGTCTGAGCCACGGGCGTGGTCATTGCCACCTTGTCGGCGCTGGTATTGCCACCAAAGATATATCCCGCCAGCACGCGGAAACCCTGACGCAAGGCCTGTGACCGTTCGGATTTCACTGTCACTTCGGCCAGAATGGTGGGGCTGTATTCGCGGATTTCATAAGGTCCGTCCTGCGCCACCACCGTGTATGCTGGCGTTTCATAGCCGTTATAGCTGTCCTGGGCCACGGCGGGGGTCGCGGCGATCATGGCTGTCAGCGCTGCTGCGGTTCGTATCATGGCATCCTCTCTTTTCATTGGTACGGATGATGTTGCGTTTCCGATCACTCTTGCGGGACAGGCGATGCCGATGTATCTGACCCCTTATGAAACAGGTTTTTGACATGGATGACCGCGCCCGCCTGCCATGGCGGTTTTACGGTGCCAACTGCACAATCCTTGCCCGGGGCTGACCGCCCCCGTTTCCGCACGCCTGCCTTTTACTGACACCAGATACGGGAGAGGACCCATGTCCCCCAAAACGCTCTATGATAAAATCTGGGACGCGCATGTCGCCCACGAAGCCGAAGACGGCACATGCCTGCTCTATATCGACCGCCATCTGGTGCACGAGGTGACAAGCCCGCAGGCGTTTGAGGGTCTGCGCTTGGCGGGTCGCAAGGTGCGTGCCCCGGAAAAGACCATCGCCGTGCCGGACCACAATGTGCCGACAACGCCGGGGCGTGATGATCCCAAGAACATGACCGAAGATAGTGCCATTCAGGTGGCCGCGCTGGATACCAATGCCAAGGAATTTGGCATTCACTATTACCCCGTTTCCGACGTCCGTCAGGGGATCGTTCATATCGTTGGGCCCGAACAAGGCTGGACGCTGCCCGGCATGACTGTGGTGTGTGGTGACAGCCATACGGCGACCCACGGTGCCTTTGGCGCGCTGGCCCATGGCATCGGTACGTCAGAGGTGGAGCATGTGCTGGCCACCCAGACCCTGATCCAGAAGAAATCCAAGAACATGAAGGTCGAGATCACGGGCAAGCTGCGTCCCGGTGTCACCGCCAAGGATATCACCCTATCCGTGATCGGGGCGACCGGTACTGCCGGCGGCACCGGATATGTCATCGAATATTGTGGTGAGGCGATCCGCGATCTGTCCATGGAAGGCCGCATGACCGTCTGTAACATGGCCATCGAAGGCGGCGCGCGTGCCGGTCTGATCGCCCCGGACGAAAAGACGTTCGAATACTGCAAGGGCCGTCCACATGCTCCCAAGGGTGCCGCATGGGAAGCGGCAGAGGCCTATTGGCGCACGCTTTACACTGATGAAGGCGCGCATTTCGACAAGGTGGTCACGTTGAAGGGCGAGGATATCGCGCCAGTGGTGACATGGGGTACATCGCCCGAAGATGTACTGCCGATCACGGCCACGGTCCCCTCCGCCGACGATTTCGAGGGCGGCAAGGTGGGAGCCGCGCAGCGTTCGCTGGACTATATGGACCTCAAGCCCGGCACGCCCTTGTCCGAGATTGAGATCGACACGGTGTTCATTGGCTCCTGCACCAATGGCCGGATCGAGGATCTGCGCGCCGCTGCCGCGATCCTGAAGGGCAAGAAGAAGAAGGACGGGTTGCGGGCGATGGTTGTGCCCGGATCGGGCCTTGTCCGCGCGCAGGCGGAGGAAGAAGGGCTGGCGGATATCTTCAAGGAGGCTGGGTTTGAGTGGCGCCTTGCGGGCTGTTCGATGTGCCTTGCGATGAACCCCGACCAATTGGCACCCGGCGAGCGCTGTGCGGCCACATCCAACCGCAACTTCGAGGGCCGTCAGGGTCGGGGCGGACGCACCCACCTGATGTCGCCACAGATGGCGGCGGCGGCGGCGATCACCGGGCGGCTGACGGATGTGCGGGAGATGATGTGACCGGCGCGCCGCTCACATTTGGTGATATTCGATGAAATGGGTCTGGATCAGCTTCTCATTTGTTCTGCTGGGTTTCGGCGTAATCTCATGCTCTACAGTGTTGGGTTGTCACAATCCGACGGGGTATTGTGGAGACAACGTGCCTGATCCGGATCGCATTGGCGGCGAGTCATGGTTTCTGTCAACAACAGCAGACGAACGTTTGGCTTACTACCGCGGACGATGCGCAGACCGGTCGCCTGAATCTCGGGAAGATCTGGATGACGAGACCTGTGCGATCCGTAGCATCAGGGCGAAGGCGCTGGATGTTTGCATTTACTACGAAACTCCGCGCTGGGTTGAGAATGGCCCGACCGAAGCGGAGAGGTTGGCTGGTCGCGTGCAATGCCAGAACAAGGTCTTAGGTCAGCACGGCCTTCCGCTTTTGTAGGGCCCTACCTGATCTTGAACGCCCGTTTGATGTCGTCCAGCGCATCGCGCTGTTTGTCGTTTAGCCCGTCCTCGGGCAGGACTGATTTGACCAGCGTCATCAGCGGATCAAAACCTTTTGCGCCGTCAAGTTTGTAGAGCTTGCGGCTGATCCGGCTGATCGCCCCGTCGGCCCCGTGGCATTCATTCATCAGCCATCGGCCCAGCACCATCATTTCCTCGGCATCCGTCTTGCAGATGTCAAGTGTTGATTGCGCCTGCACGATCATCGCGTTGCGCTGGTCCTGCGTGGGCAGGTCGTTGAGTTCCAGGAAGCTGAGCGCGATGGCGGTGATGGCAAGGTTGGGGTCTTCGATGCTTTCGACCGGGTGCAGGTTGGTTTGCCGTTTGAAGCCGAACCGGCGGGCGGCCAGCCGCACATCATTGGCCATATCCATCATGTCGGTTGCGATATTGGCCGCGTTCCGGGCGCGGATGACGAGAAAGTAAAAGGCCGTGGCGGCCGCGATGATTGCAATGAGAATGGGCATGAAATCTGGTCCGGTTGTCAATCTGTGGTGGTAAGCATCTAGAACGGGGATTCGTGATCAAAGCATGACCTGAATGTGGCATTGGCAAAGATGCGCTGCCGTCTGTGTCCCGGGACACCGGCAAGACCGGAATGCGGCTGTTAGACTTAACCCTGATGCATTCAGATGGGGATTTTCCGATGACATTTCGTATTCTGTCCTGCGATGGCGGCGGCATTCGCGGCTATCTTTCCAGTTCGCTGATCAAGGCGCTGAACACCGAAACCGATGGCAAGCTACTGGACGGGGTGCACGGGTTTGCTGGCACATCGACCGGGGGGTTGATATCGATTGCGCTGGGCGCGGGCGTGCCGATTGACGACATCGTTTCGGTCTATGCCACCAAGGCGGCGACGATTTTCAAGGAAAATACATTCTTCAGCGCCGATGCCACCGATATGGCCATGCGTCAGGCGGTTGAGGCAGAGGGTCTGCGGGCCGGGCCAGGGATTTTCGAATGTGAATATGTGGCGACGGGCCTGCGCCAGGTCATCGACGAGTTGCTGCCGGACAAGACAGCCACCTTGGGTGGCACCACGGAAAAGATGATTGCCGTCAATACGGCGCAACTGCTTGACGATGGGTCCAAACCGCCGGGTTGGATGCCTGTCACCCTGAATAACCTGAACGCCGGCGATGATTATGGTGATATCCTGCTTGCGGATGCCGCACTGGCAACGTCTGCCGCGCCGACCTATTTCCCACCGCATCAGATTGGAAAGCGCGGCTATTTTGCCGATGGCGGTACATTTGCCAATAATCCGGTGATGAATGCCATCGAAGTGGCGCTGAGTACGGGCAAAGCGTCAGCGCTGGCTGATATCGAGGTCATCTCGTTCGGTACGGGTCTGACCCCGCAGGGGATCTCTCCCAAGGCGATTGGCAAGCCGCTGGGTTGGGGGGTGACGTCGTGGTTGCGGCCTTGGAAATCGAGCAGGGGTGCGCCCGCCACAGCACTGCTGGTCATGACGATGGATCTGTCGGCGCAGAACGCCGGGTCCATCGCCGACCGCCTGTTGGGCCACCGGATGGCGCGGATCAATCCTGTGCTGAGCAGACCTGTGCCGCTGGATGCATATGAGAATGCCGATTACGCCATCATGGACGCAGCGATTGCCGATGCAAAGAAGGGGCAGGGCTGGAAAGATGCAATCAAGTTGATTAAGGACTGGTGAAACAGCCACGCCCCCCCAACAGGGCCGGTTCAACGGAGACGCAAATGAAAAAGTTCACCAAGCTGAGCGGGATCGCCGCCCCCTTGCCGCTGGTCAATATCGACACCGATATGATCATCCCCAAGCAGTTCTTGAAGACGATCAAGCGGTCGGGCCTTGGGGTGAACCTGTTCGACGAAATGCGCTACGATGATGATGGCAACGAGATTCCGGATTTCGTGCTGAACAAGCCGCAATATCGCGGTGCGCAGATCCTTGTGGCCGGTGAGAATTTCGGTTGCGGGTCGTCGCGCGAACATGCGCCATGGGCCATCGCCGATTTTGGGATCACCTGTGTCATTGCGCCCAGCTATGCCGATATTTTCTACAATAACTGCTTCAAGAACGGCATCCTGCCCATTGCCCTGCCGCAGGAACAGGTCGATGTGCTGATGAAGGACGCCGAAAAAGGGTCGAACGCCCGGATCGAGGTTGATCTTGAGGCGCAGACGATCACGTCATCCGATGGGGATGTGTTTGCGTTTGATGTTGATCCTTTCAAAAAGCACTGCCTGCTGAACGGTCTGGACGACATCGGCCTGACAATGGAAAAAGCGGCTGCCATCGACAGCTTTGAGGCTCAGGCCACCGCCGCCCGTCCTTGGGTGTAATACGATCCGCGCAAGGCCGCCTGGTCTTGCGCGCTGACGCGCCGGATGCGTGACGTCGCGCAAATAACCCTTCACTTTGCGCCATTTATCCGTGTATCTTAAAGGTCTGATCATTGCTGATGGATCGCTGATCTATCATTTATCAGTTGCATTGTCCCCACAGGTTACACGCAAAGCATTGGACAAATGCATTGCGGGTTTTAAAATATAGTCGGGACATAAAGAATTAGTGACGGTTACACCTTAGGAAAGACGCATGTCGGGACGGCATGCTAATCGGGACATCGGTCACGCCGCCGCGCGGCGTAGATCATATGAGGGTACGGGATAAATTGCTATTTCGACTGCCAGGAGCTTTGGTTCGCGCAGTGCTCGTCGTGATATTGATCGGGCTTCCTGCGGCGCTTGTCCCCGGGCGGTCCAGTGACGGGACGCAGGTTATCGTCCTCATCGCGATTTTTGCGGCCCTTTTCACGCTGGTGGAATATAGCGCCAGTAGCCCAAGCCTTGTCGAATTTCGTGATGCACCGCCGTTTAACCGGGTCCGGTTCTGTGCCCTGTTCGCCACGGTGTTGTCGCTGTCGATTATCTTTCGGGGTTATGTAGCGCCGTCGACGCTGACTGAGTTTTTTCAGATGAGCGGGGCGCAGATCGGGCGGATGATTGATTTTCCCTATTCGCCGGTCCGGTTGATGGTGTCGATCATGCCGCCATCTGCCACCCCACAATATGTCGAGACAATGCGCGATGCAGCCGGGTTCAGCTATCTGCTGTCGCTGTTGTCGATCATCTGGTTTATGATTCTGCTGCGTCTGCAGCAATGGCCCCCGCGGGGCGGATCGTTCAACGTCTGGATCAACCTGCCAACATTCGACCCGACATCGGGTGGCGATGTGGTCAAACGCCTGCGCCGGGATGGCTGGATTAACATTATCTTAGGGTTTCTGCTGCCCTTCTTGGTGCCGGCGATGGTGAAGTTTTCGGGCTATCTGGGGGCACCCATTCGCCTTGACGATCCGCACACCATGATCTGGACGGTGACAGCATGGGCATTTTTGCCTGCAGGTATTCTGATGCGGGGGATTGCGCTGACCCGTGTGGCCCGCATGATCCATCAGCAGCGCCAAAAGGCCTCAAAAAAGGCGGCGGCCGATCGGTTATTGCCTGCCTGATTTTGACCGGCCTGCCGCTAGTGGCAGCCGCTGACACCTATCGGATTGCCACCTATGCCACCCCGCTCAGCCGTGATGGTCCGGGCCTGCTGCTGCGTGATATTCTGAAGGCCGAGGACAGCCAGATCGCGACCAGTCAGGCGGTCATCGCCCATATCGCCCCGGATGTACTGGTTCTGACTGATTTCGATTATGATCTTGATGGCGTTGCCCTGAACGCCTTTGCCGACACGTTTGGTGATTTGTTTCCGCATCGCTTTGCATTGCGTCCGAACACCGGTCTTGCCACAGGTCTGGATCTGGATCGCAACGGGCGACTGGGTGAGCCGCGCGATGCTATCGGCTATGGTCGTTTTGCCGGTGATGGGGGCATGGCGATCCTGTCGCGTTTCGCGCTGAGCGAGGCGACGGATCTTTCGGGCCTGCTATGGCGGGATTTGCCGGGTGCCACGCTGCCCGAAGGGTTCTACCCGCCAGAGGTGCTGGAGGTGCAGCGCCTGTCCACATCAGGCCATTGGATCGTGCCAGTTGACCTGCCCGATGGGCCGCTGTCGCTGATGGCTTTTGCCGCGACCCCGCCAGTGTTCGACGGGCCAGAGGACCGCAACGGATTGCGCAACCGGGATGAATTGCGGCTCTGGCAGGTTGTACTGGATGGCGGATTTGGTCCTGCGCCGGACAGTTTCGTGATTGCGGGCAATGCAAACCTTGACCCGGCAGATGGCGACGGGTTTTCAGACGCCATGGCAGATTTTCTCGCGGATCCCCGGCTGCAGGATCCGTTGCCGGGGCTTGATACCGCGGACTGGCCCGAAGAGGGTGGACCAGGCAATCTGCGGGTCAGCTATGTGCTGCCATCTGCCGATTGGCGGGTTGCCGACGCGGGTGTCTATTGGCCCGCGCCGGGGGCTGGATTACTCGGCAGCGATGGTCTTGCCGCCGGACCGCATCATCTGGTCTGGGTGGATATCAGCCGGTAGGCCAGTGCGCATGACCTGATCCAGACCGGTGGGGCGAAAGCCCGGCAGCAGCCGGTTGAATTTGGCCGATCCGATTTGATGCGGCATGCTGTAAAGATAGCGCATTTCACGCATTTCGCGGGCCAGTTCCCAGAACGGGGCCAGCGCGGTCATCAGCCACCAGGGAAAGTGAGCCAGCCGCAGCCTGCGGGGCGAAACGGCCTGCAGTTCGGCCAGAAGCTGATTGGTGGTAAAGGCGTGGCCGGGAAAGGGCACGTCTTCGAACTGCGCCAGGTCGTGCCGCTTTTCGGCGAGTGCCAGCGCCGCCTGCGCCCAGTCGGGCATATAGGCATAGGCCTGCAGCGCATCCGGATCGCCCGCCGCTGTTACCTTGCCTTTGCCGATTTCGCGCAAGGCCAGCAGGCTCATGTAATCGCCATTGCCTTTGGGGTCGATGAAATTGCCTGCCCGCAGAATGATCGTCTGCACGCCAGAGGCTTTATAGGCGCCCTCCATCGCGACCCGGACCTGGCCTTTGCGCGTTTGGGCGGTTTGCGGGGTGTTTTCATCCAGAACACCGGGTTGATCACCGAAATTGTAGATGTTTCCGGGGATGATCACAGTCGCCCCGGTGGCCTGGGCTGCAGCGATCACCTGTTCGGTGATCGCCGGGATCGCTTCGGCCCAGTTGTGATAGGCGGGCGGGTTCAGGCCATTGATGATGACATCGGCACCCTTGGCCGCCGTGACCATATCGGTGCCGCGTTCAAAGTGACGCACGGCCCAGCCTGCGTTCCAGAACGCGTCGGCGGCATGGCTGCCGATCTTGCCGTTGGCACCAAGAATTAGAACTGTCTGCTGCATGGGATCGCTCCTGTTGATGGGCAGTTGCAGCCAAGATGATCTATTCATGTCGTCAAATAAATTGCCGAAAATCGCAGATCATGTATTCATGAATGAATGGATAAGCCGCTCTCATCATTGGACTGGTCACTGGTGCAAGCCTTTCTGGCGGTGGCCGAAACCGGCAGCCTTTCAGGGGCGGCCCGCGAACTTGGCACTAGTCAGCCGACGCTGGGCCGCCAGATCAGGGCGATCGAGGCGCAACTGGGGGCCGAGCTGTTTCGCAGGCAGCCGCGTGGCTTTGCCCTGACCAAGACCGGCGCCGATCTCGTCGCCCCGGCGCAGGCGATGCGCGCCGCCGTCCAGCAGATCGCACTGACCGCCGCGGGCCAGCAGGCCCGGTTGGAAGGCACCGTGCGGATCACCGCCAGCGTGGCCACATCGGCCATGCATCTGCCAACGGTCATCGCGCGTATCCGCAGGCTGGAGCCCGAAATCGCCATTGAACTTGTCCCCAGCGATGACAGCCGCAACCTGCTTTATCGCGAGGCGGATATCGCCGTGCGCATGTACCGCCCGACCCAATTGGACCTGGTAACCCAGCATATCGGGGATATCCCGCTGGGGGTCTTTGCCGCCAAATCCTATCTGGCCGACCGGGGCAGGCCGCAATCCCTGGCTGATCTGCCGACGCATGATTTTGTCGGCTATGACACGAACCCTGACATAATCAATGGGTTTGCCGAATTTGGCATTCCGGTCGAACGGGAGTTCTTCAAGACCCGCTGCGATGACAATATCGCCTATTGGGAACTGGTGCGCGCGGGCTGCGGGATCGGGTTTGCCCAAGCCGATATCGGGCGAAACGATCCGTTAATTGAAGAGATCGACATCGGCATCCCGCTGCCCACCTTGCCAGTGTGGCTGACTGCGCACGAGGCGATGCGCCAGACCCCGCGGATCAGGCGCGTGTGGGACCTGCTCGCAGAGGGATTAAAGCCGCTGGTTGTCTGACCAGATCTGACCGCGGCACGCCCGTCGCCTTAGTTTTGCCAGCATGATATTCAATGATGGCATCGTTTGTAAGTTATTAGGGAAAGAGAGACATGAAATTGCCCGGTATTTCGGTATCCGCACTGTCGCTGATTTGCGCGAACCTTGCGGTGACCGCCCATGCCCATTCTGACGAAATCAAATGTGACACAACCTATGTGGTCGAAAAGGCAGACAGCCTGTCGAATATCTCTGCTTGGGCTTATGGCACAACACAGGAGGTTGAAAACCTTCACCAGCGCAACAGGCTGATTATCGGACCTGATCCGGGCAGTCTTGCCGTTGGGATGGAACTGTTCATACCTTGTCTCGATGAACCGGTGACGGCAAATGCGGAAGGCGAGACGTCGGCGACCGCTGAAACGGCGGAACCTGCCAGCGGTGATGAAACCAACTAGGGTCAGGCCCTATTCATCTTACGACGCCAGCGCGCATTTGATTGCGTTTATTTGAGCAGGTCGTGTTTGCTGCGACCCGCAATGCCCGTTGGTAGTGATGCCACGCGTCCCCGTTTCGGGGCAACCATATGTCGCCGTTTGCTTGCACCTTTGCAGCGGTCACGCTAGGTCGAGGCGAACCATAATTGTGACAAAAGGTGCCTCATGCCAAACCCATCCCTCTTGATCCTCGCCGGTGACGGCATCGGCCCCGAAGTCATGGCAGAGGTAAAGCGGATCATCGACTGGTTTGGCGACAAGCGTGACCTGACATTTGATGTGTCAGAGGATCTGGTGGGGGGCTGCGCCTATGATGCCCATGGTGTGCCTTTGACGGACGCAACGATGGCCAAGGCGCAAGAGGTTGACGCGGTGCTGTTGGGTGCTGTGGGCGGCCCGCAATATGACAATCTGGATTTCAGCCTGAAGCCCGAGCGCGGGCTGTTGCGCCTGCGCAAGGAAATGGACCTGTTTGCCAATCTGCGCCCGGCCCAGTGTTTCGACGCGCTGGCTGATTTTTCTTCGCTGAAAAAGGATGTGGTTGCAGGCCTTGATATCATGATCGTGCGCGAACTGACCTCGGGTGTCTATTTCGGTGAGCCGCGCGGCATCCATACCGAGGACAACATGCGCGTGGGCATCAACACCCAGCGTTATACCGAGGCCGAGATTGAACGGGTTGCCCGTGCCGCCTTTGATCTGGCGCGCAAACGGTCGAACAAGGTCTGTTCGATGGAAAAGGCCAATGTCATGGAAAGCGGCATCCTGTGGCGCGATGTGGTCACTGAGGTCCATCAGACCGATTATGCCGATGTTGAGCTGAGCCATATGTATGCCGATAACGGTGCGATGCAGCTGGTCCGCGCGCCCAAGCAGTTCGACGTGATCCTGACCGATAACCTGTTTGGCGATATCCTGTCGGATTGTGCGGCGATGCTGACGGGGTCATTGGGTATGTTGCCGTCCGCATCGCTGGGTCTGCCGATGGCCAATGGGCGGCCCAAGGCGATGTATGAACCTGTCCACGGTTCAGCACCGGATATTGCCGGGCAGGGCAAGGCGAACCCGATCGCCTGTATCCTGAGCTTTGCGATGGCGCTGCGATATTCCTTTGACGAAGGGGCCGAAGCGGATCGTCTGGAGGCCGCAATCGAAAAGGTTCTAGCGGATGGCGCGCGCACAGGTGATCTGATGGGACCGGATGATGGAACGCCACTGTCCACCACACAGATGGGTGATGTGATCATCGCTGCATTGGGCGCGAGTCTATAGTATCGAAATCAACCAAGGGCCGTGCTCGCCGTGGGCGACTGGCAGAGCGCCCTGCACGGCCCGGTTGAAAGTGTCCGGAATGTGGTGTTTTTCGGGTGTAACGCTGGCAATTGAGGCCAAAAAAAGGTAGTGTTAACAGAAGGTAAACACGAGTTCGATAATCGGTTATAAAAATTATTGGAAAAACAATGAATTATATCGTCAAGAGAATCGCGGCAGCCGCAGCGGCTACACTGATCGCGATGCCAGCAATGGCAGCTACCATCAGTTTCGACTTTATGAATGGCGGGCCAGCCCACAATTCCTCGGGCTACGGCAGCTATTCTGCAACAGTTGACGGGCTCAGCGTTGATGTGACCGCAGGACGCTACCGTGCACCCGCAGGTCAGCCCAACGACACGATCATCGATAGCGACTGTTCCGACGGCGGTTGCGGTTTCTGGGGTCATCGTTATGTGCGCCAGACCAATGCCGGTCTTGGGATTGATGGTTTCTGGGACGGCAGCTCGATTGATGGCAACCACGGCAACGATCTGATCACCTTTGCATTCGACCGCGTTGTTGATTTCACCTCGATCCTGTTCACAGGTGTGGATTGGAATGATGACTTTGACGTTTTCGTTGATGGCACGCTGGTCCGTGAGGAAATCAATATCTCGAACAGCAATCCATTCAGCCTGGCATCGCTGACCGTGGCCTCTGGTCATTCGATCAGCTTTGGTGCCGATGGTCGGTTTGACAACTTCCGGATTGGGCGTATCGACGTTGATACCGCGGCCATACCGCTGCCTGCCGGTGCACTTCTATTGCTGACCGGTCTGTTTGGTCTTGGGTTCCTGCGCCGCCGCGCAGCCTGATCACAGTCTGATAGAAATATGCAGGGGCGGTCCATTGGGCCGCCCCTTTGCGTTGACCTATGGTCATTCCTTTGTCAGTTAGCGGTAACTGCACAAAGGATTGACCCATGTCCCCAAATGTCAAAGGTGCCTTGTTCGCATTGATCGCCTTTGGCGTGTTTTCCACCCATGATGTGTTCGTCAAATTCCTGGGCGGCATCTATTCACCCATTCAGATCGTGTTTTTCAGTGTGCTGCTCAGCTTTCCGCTGGCGACTGTGATGCTGATGCGCGATGCGACACCCGGCACATTAGTGCCGGTGCATCCCTGGTGGCTGGCCTTGCGGACCGGGGCGGCGGTAGTGACGGGTGTGTCGGCATTCTATGCGTTTTCGGTCCTGCCGCTGGCGCAGACCTATGCGATCCTGTTCGCCTCGCCCTTGTTGATCACGGTGCTGGCCATTCCGGTGCTGGGCGAAAAGGTGCGCCTGCGCCGCTGGCTGGCGGTACTGGTGGGACTCGCGGGCGTGCTAGTGGTGCTGCGGCCCGGACAGACCGAATTGTCGCTGGGCCATCTGGCGGCCTTGTCCGCCGCGATCTGCGGGTCTGTGGCGTCCATCGTGGTGCGCAAGATCGGGTCAGAAGAACGGCCTGTGGTCATGCTGCTTTATCCCATGGTGGTGAACTTTGTGGTCATGGCCTGCGCCCTGCCATTCGTTTATCAGCCGATGCCGATTGAGCATCTGGGCATGTTAGGGATCACTGCCGTCTTTGCCTGGATCGCCAGCCGCTTTGTCATCGCCGCCTATCAGGTGGGCGAGGCGGCGATCATCGCGCCCATGCAATATAGCCAGATCATCTGGGCGACCGGGTTTGGTCTGCTGTTCTTTGACGAGGTGGTTGATCAGGCCACCATGATTGGCGCAGGGATTATCATCTGCAGTGGTCTGTATATCGTACTGCGCGAAAGCCGCAGCGGTACGTCTGAAAATACGCCGGTCCTGCGCACACGGTCGCGGTCAGAAACGGGCACCACACCACGGGTCAGCATGGTCATGCGTCTTGCTGGCAAGACACCGCCCCGGCAGGAGTGAGCCGCAAGAATTTTCAGAAAATTCTTGGCAATTTCCTTTGTAAGGAAATTGTCAGCGCGCGGCCTCAGGTGGTGCGAAACTATGGGCATTTGCCCGGGCCCAGCGTTCTTTGTAGCCGTGTTCATCCGGGCTGTCGTCCAGCAGAAAGCCCTCGGGCATGTAGGTATAAACATCCGCCGCTTCGGTCATCTGCCCATCGCTGCGCCGTGCCATGAAGTGATAGGGTAGGAATTCGCACGGGTTTTTCAGCCCTGCCGCCCCGGCCATTTCACCCAACGCTTTCAGGGTGTTGTCATGAAACCGCGCCACCCGCTGGCTTTTATTGCCCACATCCAGCGCACGTGCGCGCAGCGGGTCCTGCGTGGCCACGCCCACAGGGCAGTGATTGGTATGGCAGGCCTGCGCCTGAATGCAGCCGATGGCAAACATATAACCGCGGGCCGAGTTGCACCAATCCGCCCCCAGTGACAGCGCCCGGGCGATGTCAAAGGCGCTGACCAGCTTGCCCGCCGCCCCGATCTTGACCTGATCGCGGATGCCGGCGCCGCGCAACGTGTTGTGCACGAATGTCAGCCCTTCCACCATTGGCATGCCGACATGGTTGGCGAATTCCAGCGGGGCCGCACCTGTGCCCCCTTCGGTGCCGTCCACCACAATGAAATCCGGCACGATACCCGTTTCCAGCATCGCCTTAACCATGCACATGAATTCGCGCCGGTGCCCGATGCAAAGCTTGAAACCGACCGGCTTGCCCCCTGATTTTTCGCGCAGGAGCCCCAGAAACTCCATCAGTTCAATCGGGTTGGAAAAGGCGCTGTGGGCTGCGGGTGACACGCAATCGATGCCCATCGGCACGCCGCGCGCCTCTGCGATCTCTGGCGTGATCTTGGACGCGGGCAGCATCCCGCCATGGCCCGGCTTGGCCCCCTGGCTCAGCTTCACCTCGATCATCTTGACCTGATCGCTGGCCGCCTGTTCGGCGAATTTGTCAGGGTTGAAGCTGCCATCATCATTGCGGCAACCGAAATAACCTGACCCGATTTCATAGATCAGATCGCCGCCCGGTTCGCGGTGATAGCGGCTGATCCCGCCTTCGCCGGTGTCATGGGCGAACCCGCCCATCTTGGCCCCGGTATTCAGCGCCAGAATGGCATTGGCCGACAGCGATCCAAAGCTCATCGCCGAGATATTATAAAGCGAGGCGGAGTAGGGTTGCTTGCAATCCGGTCCGCCGATCATCACCCGGAAATCGTTATCGTCGAAATGGGTGGGCTGCACCGAATGGGTGAGCCAGGAATAGCCAGCCTCATACACCGCTTCCTGCGTGCCGAAGGGGCGTTTGTCCTCTTCGCCCTTGGCGCGCTGATAGACCAGTGAGCGTTGTTCGCGGCTGAACGGCTGTTCGTCCTGATCGCTTTCGATCAGGTACTGGCGGATTTCGGGGCGGATCCCTTCGAACAGAAACCGCATATGGCCCAGCACGGGATAGTTGCGCAGGATCGAATGGCGCGGCTGTTGCAGGTCACGAAAGCCCAGCACCGAAAGGGCACCGAAGCCAAGGCACAGGATGAACACCCACGGAATCCAGAAACCCACAACAAAGCAAATCACTGTCAGGGCGCAAACCAATGCCAGCGTCGTAAACCGTTCCAATTCCCACAGATTTCGCAAAATGGATCCTCCCAGATTTGGATTGGATGTTAGGTGGGCATAACGGGAAGCGGAAGGCTAGAAATCCGGTGTGACACCCGGCAGATCAAGCGCTTTGATCAACTCGCGCAGTTCCTGCCGTGCGGCGATGTTGGACATGCTCAGACTGGTCACGCCGATATCACGCAGATCCAGCAAGGTCAGACCGCGGGGAAAGAGTTCCCGAAACACTACGCGTTCGCTAAAACCGGGGGCGGCCCGAAACCCGATCCGCTTGGCCAGCTTGGCAATCGCGCGCTGCATCTTTTCCTTGTTGATCATCGCTGTGGTCCCCAATCGGTTGCGCACCACCACCCAATCGATGGGGTTCATACCCGCCTGCGCCCGCATCTGGCGCGCGTTCCAGACCATTTCGGAATAGACCGACGGGCCGATAATCTCCTCCCCCTCGCCATCCACATGGGCCAACAGATCGAAATCCACGAAACTGTCATTCAGCGGTGTGATCAATGTGTCTGACATGGCGTGCGCCAACTGGCTGAGCCTTGTGTGGGAGCCGGGGCAGTCGATCAGGATGAAATCGCAGACATCATGCATCGCCTCGACCGCCTGTGACAGGGCCTGGTCCTGCGCATTCTGGCCCGGTTGAAGGCTGGCGGGGTCAATATCTGGCAGTTCGGCATAGTCAGGCGTGGGCAGGTTCAACCCTTCCTTTGCAAGGAATGACTGCCTGTTGGCGATATAGCGCCCCAGCGTCTGCTGGCGCAGGTCAAGGTCCAACGTGCCGACCTTGTGGCCCATGCGTGAAAGCGCGGTGGCCACATGCATGGACACGGTGGACTTGCCCGCGCCACCCTTTTCATTGCCCACAACGATGATATGCGCCACGCAGTCTGCCCCGGTCTTTGGTGATTTGACGCACATTATGATGGGGGTGCGCGCAGGGAAAGCGCTACATCAGGTCAGTGGCCAGTTTTTTGGTCGTTGCGATAGGTGGGCTACTCTTCCAGTCGCTTGACCAGATCATCATAGGCGTAGCTGTCGGCGACAATGCCCATGTCACCGGCGACAAAGTCAGCATCGCTGGGCAAGCAGCCCAGCCCACAGACCTGAAAGGTCACCATATCCGTGGTGTCGATATACCACAGACGCCCGCCGGGGGTGGCGACCCAGCCGTCGATCCCTTCCTCCTCATCACCTTCCATATCGTCGCCGCTGGGAACCTCATTAAAGTAGTCGGGGGTGAAGGCACCGTGCGTGTGATAAGAGGCGGTGATGACCGCGATGTTCTGCGGATCATCGGACAGGCACGACGCCTCATCCCCGCGCGTTGGTGGCGAGGCGATAAGCACGCCTGCAGCATCAAACCCGACATAGCCGCAGTATTCGACATTTTCACGGATCGAAACGGGTTGCAGCGATGCGAACACACCCATGACAAGGCTTTGTTCATCGGCAGGCTGGGCCAGCGCGCCGACAGGCAAAAGCAACAGGGGGATCAGGTGTTTCATCATTGGCAACCTCACAATCTTTATGATCCCTCACCTACTGGATTTGGGTTGATCGCGAAATGAGGATCATGCGCCACGACGCAGGGTTTTCCGGATCCCGGATCAACGCTGACCTTGACAGCGGCACTGCAAACCCTCATGTGCCAGTCAACCGATGCAAGCTGCCGCGTGAGCAGAGCGGGACAAATGTCCATCGCAAGGCATCGACCAAACCTCCCGGTTCCCACATCACGCAGGGGTCCCGCGCCAGATCGGCGCCCGGACAATGCGGTTCAGGCTGTCAGCATATGGCGCAACCTTGCACGCGTTCATGACATCCGGTCATGGGCCGACATATATGCGCGGGGCTTGCCCCGCAGACAATAGGATATCCATTCCATGGATTTTGACATGCTGGGCCTTGCGCCCCGATTGATTAACATACTGAAAGAACAGGGGATCACCGATCCCACCCCGATCCAGAAACAGGCCATTCCGCACGCCATGAACGGGCGCGACGTGATGGGCCTGGCTCAGACCGGCACCGGCAAGACGGCGGCCTTTGGCCTGCCGATGATCCACGCCCTGATGAAGGCCGGGGTCAAGCCGAACCCCAAGACGGTGCGCGGTCTGATCCTTGCGCCCACTCGCGAACTGGCCAAGCAGATTGCCGACAACCTGACCGCCTATACTAAGGGCAGCCATCTGAAAGTGGCGCTAGTGGTCGGTGGTGCCGGCATTGTTGCCCAGACCAAGCGGCTGGCAAACGGTGTTGACCTGCTGGTCGCCACCCCGGGCCGTCTGATCGACCTGCTGGACCGCCGCGCGGTGCGGCTGGACGAAACGATCTATCTGGTGCTGGACGAGGCCGACCAGATGCTCGACATGGGGTTCATCCATGCCCTGCGCCGGATCGCACCCCTGCTGGCCAAGGATCGCCAGACGATGATGTTTTCGGCCACCATGCCGAAACTGATGAATGAACTGGCCGATACCTATCTCAAGGACGCGGTGCGTGTGCAGGTGAACCCGCCGGGTCAGGCGGTCAAGAAGATCAACCAGTCGGTGCATTTTGTGGCGCAAGCCGCCAAGATGGACCTGTTGGTCGAATTGCTTGATGCCCACCGGGACGAGTTGGCGCTGGTCTTTGGCCGCACCAAACATGGCTGCGAGAAGCTGTATAAAGTGCTGGAGAAAAAAGGTTTCGCCGCCGCATCCATCCACGGCAACAAGTCCCAGGGTCAGCGCGAACGCGCGCTTGCCGCCTTCAAGGCAGGCAAGGTGCGTGTGCTGGTGGCCACGGATGTGGCCGCCCGGGGCATCGATATTCCCGATGTGCGCCATGTCTATAACTATGATCTGCCCAATGTGGCCGAAAACTACGTTCACCGGATCGGGCGGACAGCAAGGGCCGGGGCCGATGGCGCCGCGATTGCGCTGGTCGCCCCGGATGAGATGATAGAGCTGCAGGACATTGAGAAAGCGATGAAGGAAACGATCCCTGTCGCCTCCGGTCGCCGGTGGGAAATCCAGCCAGGCCAGAAAAAGCGACCCAATGGTGGTGGCGGCGGACGGCGTGGCGGCGGTGGCGGTCAGCGGCAGGGTAAACCGGCCGGTGGCAAGCCCGCCGGACAGCGGCGGCGCAGTGGTGGCAACCGGTCACGCGGAAAATCGGCGGCCTGATCTAGGAAAACCGGTCCCGGAGCTGATCCGGGACCTCACCGGTGCCGGCGATCCATTCAGTCGTTCAGAAGTGTTTCCAGATGGGCGTTGAACGCTTCACGCTCCATTGAGGTATCAAGCTTTTCGATAGGTGTGATCGTCACGCTGACATGCCTGCGCCCTTTGGTGATGCCCAGAAAGCTCCAGAAAAGATCATGCTTTGCATACTGAAACTGCCCCAGCCCATCAATCTTGAGCAGCATCAGCGGTGTGTTGGGCTGTGCCCTGATGATGTCATGTACGCCTGACAGGTAGGGTTCGACGATCTCTCTTTCCTGACGGCGAACACGACCTGCCGGAAACAGCAGAAGGGAATCTCCGCGGGCCAGGCTGTCCCGGATGGCTTGCAGCGTCTGCGTCTTGCGGGCTTTGCGCTTCTCCTCGGGCCAGCTTTTGGGCGAGCTCATCGGGATGGCCCCTGCGACCATCATGGGAAACCACTGAACCCAGTTGTAATATTCGTGGTAATGCACCGTCGGCCTGATCCGCATCGTCGAATAAAGCAGCGCGGAGATCAGCGGCCCGTCATGGCGACTGACATGAGTGGCCAGGATCAGCGTGCCATGTTGGTCCTGTAACAGGTGCTTGTTGGCACAGCTGACATTGTAGAACAGCGCATAATAGGTGCGAACCAGAACAAAAAAGAAATGCCGCAGCCACTTGCCGACGGTCGCGTCAAGGAAAGCTAGCATTTGGGATGTTCGGGTTGGTTTGATCGGAACATGAAAACTCTTCTGCGCTTTGGCGTCACCTTATCAACCTGCGTCTGAATGTAATCCCGACAGGGTGGTTTTCGGATCATCTTGTCGCATTCCCGCATCAGCCACGCGGAACCAATCTGTGGCCAAGATGTTTTCCTGTTGTAAAGAAAAAGGAAATCCCATGTCCATCAAGGAAATGATTGCCGAACACCCCGATGTGGCGGGTCATGACAACGACATCCTGACCGAAGCGGTACGGCACGCCATGTATTGTGCCGCCATCTGCAATTCCTGCGCTGACGCCTGCGCGGCAGAACCAGACGCCGCGGATCGCGGGGACTGCATCCGCAAATGCATGGATTGCGCCGATATCTGCAACGCGACCTTCCGGGTGGCCAGCCGGCGGACCGGTGCAAATGAAGAGGTCCTGAAGGCGATGCTGGAGATGTGCGCCGAGGCCTGCGACACCTGCGCCGAGATGTGCGAGATGCATGACGACGCGCATTGCGTTCGTTGCGCACGCATGTGCCGGGAATGTGCGGCAGATTGCCGGAAGGCTGCGCAGAACCTTTGATCGTTGCTGCTCAAAAACAAACGCCGCCCCAAAACGGAGCGGCGTTGCAACAACGTAAGATGGGTCTTGACCCATCCCGGTCTTAGAAACCCAGACCGGCGTATTTGTTCTTGAACTTCGACACGCGACCGCCGGCATCCATCAGGCGGGTGCCGCCACCGGTCCAGGCCGGGTGAACGGAGGGGTCGATGTCCAGCGACATGGTGTCACCTTCCTTGCCCCAGGTGGACTTCATCTGCACCACTGTGCCATCGGTCATCTTGACGTCGATGATGTGATAATCGGGGTGAATATCTTTTTTCATAGCTGACGTCCTTACGCTTCAGCGCCCTTGGGGGCCTTGTAGTTTGCGACCTCTGCGATCCGTGCGGATTTACCACGGCGCGAACGCAGGTAATACAGCTTGGCGCGGCGCACGCGACCACGGCGGACGACCTCGATGCTGTCGATATTGGTGGAATAGAGTGGGAACACACGTTCCACACCTTCACCAAAGGAAATCTTGCGAACGGTGAACGACCCGGCGATGCCTTTGCCGTTCTTGCGGGCGATGCAGACGCCTTCGTAGTTCTGCACACGGGTCCGTGTGCCTTCGGTCACTTTGTAACCGACGCGGATGGTATCACCCGCTTTGAAATCGGGGATATTCTTCCCCAGCTGAGCAATCTGCTCGGCTTCGAGTTGTGCGATCAAATCCATGATCCGCTCCTAAAATCTAGCACGGGTTGTCCCGTGACGTGTCTTCGTGGCGTCAGAGCTGCGTGTCGTTTCCGGGTCCGGTCATGCCGCCCGCCGCAGGGTGCCGTCATCGTTTGTTTTTTGTGATCGTCCGGCCTGTCTGGTGGATCATGACCCAACGAAGGGTCGTCCAGCGCTCCAGCGGTTCCATAGATCAACCCCCGGAATCGGTTACCCGATCCGAAGATGCGCCCGTATACGAGCCCCGGTGCATCGGATCAAGGGGTCATACCTTCAAAAGTGCCTGTTTTCAGGCTGTCGCGTCGAAGATCAGCCGTAATGTCACCGGGAAGGTCCGGGTGATCCCGTCCAGCCCAGCAATCTCCATCAGCGTATCGATCCCGGCATTGATCCCGGCCTCTTCGGTACTGACGAAAAGCATGCTGTTGGTCGTCACCAGCACCTGATCTTCGCTCATGCGCATGATGAACACATCCAGAAACACCGGAATGTCCTGCCCCAGAAAACCCACATCTCCCTCGATCTCGGTCACGGTGCTGTCGCCGACACGCAGCGCTGCAATCTGGTCCATGTCGACATTGGCCGTCAGGGTGGCCGTGGTTGCCGGGCCAAAGACATGTTCCTGCATCCGTTCGTTGCGGATGTCGATATTGGTTTCGACCGATGTCAGGTCGATGTCGATCACTGCCTGTCCGTCATCGTTCACGCTGCCAGACAATCGCTGGAATACATGCGCCTCGCCGGTGTCGTCATTCTTGATCGATCCGAAACCCAGAACTGATCGGTCGCTGTCTAGCGTCCAGGTGTCAGCCAGGGCGGCGGTAGACATCAGGGTAAGGGCAAGTGTGGCGGTCTTGAAGATCGTCAGCATGAGGTCGCTCCATTCGATGAAAGCAGGTCCAGTGCGTCCTGCCCTCTCAGCCTTAGCGCATACACTATCGGATTTCAGCCCATGGGCGCGAGATTGTGAACGGCATGCAACCACTGCGGCCGCGGTTCGGGATTACGCCAACAATTGTCAGAAACACGTTTTTCGACTATGCTATCCGCATTTAAGGAAAGGATTTTGTGATGTATAAGATCATCTGCATTTTTTGTGCGCTGTTTACATTCACCACTTCTGCCAGCGCCGCCACCTTCAGTTACGACCTGATCTTGACAGCCGTCACTGGTCAGGGCGAACCGCAGGGCGTTGGCTTTTTCGGCTCCGCCACGGTGGGTGAAATGGGCACCGGTGGCGCCATCATCGATGAGACCGAGACCGATTTCAACTTTGCCCTCCAGGACGCGTTTTTCAGCGCCCAGATCGGCGGCGGCACCGCCGGATCGTTCTTTCAAAAGACATTTGCGCAGGACAGCAGCGCCGGAACGGTGACGATCAGCGGCCAGTTGGGCGGGCTGACGGGCATTTTCCCGGGTTATTTCATCTCTGCCGGGGCGTATGAGTTCGTCTACACCAGCACGCCCGGGTTCCTGCCCATCACATCAGCTGCCGATCTGACCATGTTCCTGTCAGGGGCCAGTATGTCAGGCTTTTTCAGCGGGGCGTTCGTGTCCTTGGCGGATGACAATATCGGCTTCAACCAGACCGTCAGTTTCGAAGGCTCCACCGCGCCGATCCCGCTGCCAGCAGGGATGGTTCTGCTGTTGTCGGGCCTTGGCGCGCTGGGGCTGATGCGCCGCCGTCAGTTATTGCCCTTGCGCGCCTTATAGGCCGCCCAAAGGTCGGGCCGCCGGTCCTTGGTGATATCTTCGGCCATGGCCCGCCGCCACTCCGCGATCTTGGCGTGATTGCCTGACAGCAGCACGTCCGGGATCGCGTGGCCCTGCCATTCGGCAGGTTTGGTGTATTGCGGATGCTCCAGAAGGCCGGTGGCAAAGCTTTCCTCGACCGCGCTTTCGGCATTGCCCAGCACGCCGGGCAACAGGCGCACGGTGGCGTCGATCATCGCCTGTGCTGCGATCTCTCCGCCGGTCAGGACAAAATCGCCAAGGCTAACCTCCTGAACACCGAAATGCGTCAGGACCCGTTCGTCCACCCCTTCAAAGCGTCCGCAAAGCATGGTCACCCCGTCGCGCCGCGCCCAGTCCCGCGCCACCGCCTGATCAAAGCGGCGCCCCCGTGGCGACAGATAGACCAGCGGCATGGTCCCGCGCGCCCCGGCGCGGGCATCGGTGATCGCGGCCTCAAGCACATCGGCGCGCAGGACCATACCGGCCCCGCCACCGGCAGGCGTGTCATCGACATTGCGGTGTTTGCCGATGCCGTAGCGGCGCAGATCAAAGGTTTCGAGTTGCCAGATCCCGTCCTGCAACGCCTTGCCCGTCAGGCTTTCGCCCAGCACGCCCGGAAAGGCCTGCGGAAACAGCGTGATGATCTGCGCCGTCCACGCACCAGCAAGCGCCGGGGTATCGGTCATCAGCTCACGCGGCTGCAGGGTCGGGCGGACCTTGATGCGGCCAGCGGATTTCGGGGTCTTGTCTGTCATGGCGCTGTCTTAGGGGATTTCACCGCAGGTGCAAACTTTCTCTTGCAATGTGAAATCACAGTCCTTATCTGCCGCGGCTCAAACCCAGAGGATACCCGTCATGATGATGGTCTTGGACAAACTGAACCTGCGCGCTGCATCAGCCTTTGCTGTTGCAAGCGAAGACGCATGGAAATTTGACCTGCCTCTGTGACTAACACTCCCGGGGGCCGATGGCCTCCGATACGGTTCCGCAATGTGACCCCGGATGGCCAAATGCCCGCCGGGGTTTTTCATTTCGGGCCATGATTGACTCGACACTAGAATTTGGCGCGCCAGATACCAATGGCCGCTTCGTGTCCGCTTGGCCAGCGGATGCGCGGCGGCGCTCGTAGCGAAAAGGAGAACCAGAAATGGCTACGAAACTGAACATTAATGTCGGCACCATCGGTCACGTCGACCATGGGAAAACGACCCTGACCTCGGCCCTGACGCAAGTGCAGGCCGCCCGCCTTGGCGGACAGGCCATGTCGTTTGACCAGATCGACAAGGCGCCCGAGGAAAAGGCGCGCGGCATCACCATCAACACGTCCCATGTGGAATATAGCTCTGACACCCGGATCTATGCCCATATCGACTGCCCGGGCCACGCCGATTATGTGAAGAACATGATCACTGGCGCGTCCCAGATGGACGGGGCGATCCTGTTGGTGGACGGCACCGAAGGTGCGGCCAAGCAAACAATCGAGCATATCCTGCTCGCCCGTCAAGTGAATGTGGGCCACATGGTGGTCTTTGTGAACAAGATGGACATGCTGGATGACGCCGACCATGCCGACATGGCCGAACTGATTGAGCTGGAAACAGGTGCGTTGCTGGAGGCGCAGGGGTATCAAAACACCCCCTTCATCTTCGGCTCTGCCCTGCAGGCGCTTGAAAAGGCCGTCGCAGGTGAGATCGACGCGCCCGAAGTGGGTTGTGTGAAAGCACTGGTCGACGCGATGGACCGTCATTTCCCGGATCCCGTCCGGGATTATGACAGCCCGTTCATGATGCCGATCGAGGCCGTGCACACCATTCCGGGCCGTGGCACCGTGGTGTCCGGCCGGGTGGAGCGTGGTGTCGTTCGCGTTGGCGAAGCGGTCGAAATCATCGGTCTGGCCAATGACGGGGCCGAGGTGGTGGTCACCGGAACGCAGGCCTTCCGGCGCGATATCCCGGAGGCACGGGCCGGTATGAATGTCGGTCTGCTGCTGCGGGGCCTGAAACGGGACGAGGTCCAGCGCGGCCAGATCCTCAGCGCGCCGGGCGTGGTCAAGCCGTTCACCGCCGGTCGGGCCGAGATCTTTGTGCTGAACGCCGATGAAGGGGGCCGTCATAAGCCCTTTTCCACCGGCTACAGCCCGCAGTTCTATTTCGGCGTGACCGATGTCAGCGGTGTGGTCAGCGTGACGGGTGATCTGCCCGTGATGCCCGGTGACCGGGCCGAGGTCGGGTTTGTCCTGCACAGGCCCGTCGGCATTGAACCCGGTGTCCGCTTTGCCCTGCGCGAAGGCGGCCGGACCGTTGGTGCAGGTGTGGTAACCGACGTCACCGCCTGAAAGCCATAGCTGGGGCCCTGCGCAATCGGGGCCCCGGCACTAACCTGCCACGATTTCCACCTTGATTCGGTCAGGGTCTTCGACAAACAGCGCATAGTAATCCGTGCCGCCATTGGCGAACGGATAGCGGTCATCGTAAAGGCAGGTGATACCCTGCTGCTGGCAATAGGTGCGCAGGCTGTCCACGGTCGGGCGGTCTTTGACCGTGAACGCCACTTGGTTCAGACCGACTGCGCAGCGATGATAGGGGCGCGACGCGTGCCGGTCTTCGACCTGAACAAAGGTCAGATAGGCGTCTTTGCCGTTCTTGAGCGTGAAACCCTCATCCCAGGCATCCGATTGGGTGTAGCCGATCTGCCCCAACAGGCCGCGCCAGAACGCCTGAGAGGCGGCAAGGTTGGACACGTAAATCTCGACATGATGTAGCATCGCGGTCTCCGATTATAGTCGAGGCACTTCTGCGGGTATCATGCGGCCTGAGTGGGACAAGGCAAGGCATGACCTTGCCCTAGTCGGGAAAACTGCCCAGTGGCGGGTCCGCGATGATCCGGCCGGCGGTCAGATCCACGGTGGGCACATTGGCCTGGGTAAAGGGCAGCAGTACGGTTTCGGCCTGGCCCGGTACGGCGACTTCAAGCAGATCGCCAGCGCCGTGGTCCATCACGTTCTTGACCGTGCCAAGCGTGGCGCCGCCTGTGTCCAGCACGGTGAGGCCGATCAGGTCGGCATAGTAGTATTCGTCATCCGGGAGGGACGGCATCTGCGCCCGGTCGGCATAAAGGCTGACATTGCGCAGCGCGTCCGCGTCTTCTTTGGTGATCACGCCATCCAGCCGGGCGGCGAAACCGTTCTTCATCTGGCCGGTTAGGACGACTTGCGCAAAGGCGCGCCCGTCTTCGGTATAAAGCGGGGTGTAGTCGGCGATGGCGGCAGGATCGGCGCAATAGGATTTCAGGCGGACCTCGCCCTTGACGCCAAATGCGCCACCGATGGCCCCAACGATTACGCGGTCAGTCATTGGTCAGGTCCACTCCTACACAGATATCATCGATCCAAAGCCCACCCCCCCTGGTGCATGTATCCTGTGCATTGTTTCGTTCAAACAGGATGCCCGCAACGAAAGCGAAACCTGTGAGGATGATCAAACGCAGCAGGCGGAACATGCGGCCTCATAAAGCCAGGGATGGGCCCGCCCCAAGCTTCAACGCTCGGGGCAAGGCAAGGGGTCTTACTCTTCAGCCGCAGCTTCTTCGGCTGGGGCGTCCTCTGCAGGGGCCTCTTCCGCAGGGGCGTTGGCGGCTTCTTCAGCAGCCTTGGCCTTTTCTGCCTTCTCCTCGGCGCGGGCCTGTGCGGCTTTGCCAGGTGTGCCCTTCTTGGGGTTGCTGCGGTCTTTCTTGGGCAGCTCGCCAGCAGCTTCCAGCATGCGCGACACACGGTCGGTTGGTTGTGCGCCTTCGCCCAGCCAGTACTTGACCCGCTCCATGTTCATCTTGACGCGCTCTTCGCTGTCCTTGGGCAGCATCGGGTTGTATGTGCCCAGTTTCTCGATGAAGCGGCCGTCGCGTGGCATGCGGCTGTCGGCGGCGACAATCGCATAAAACGGACGTTTCTTTGAGCCGCCACGGGCCAGTCTGATCTTCATTGCCATCTGGTTTTCTCCTTTAAGATGGGTTTGAGGGGGATGCCCCTCAGGATTGGTGTTGTTTGTGGTGTTGGATCACTTCCTGAATGATGAAGTTCAGGAATTTCTTGGCAAATTCCGGGTCAAGATCGGCCCGGTTTGCAAGATCGGTCAGCCGCGCGATCTGCTGTTCTTCGCGCGCGGGGTCGGACGGGGGCAGGGCGTGTTCGGCCTTGAGCCGACCCACAGCCTGTGTGTGCTTGAACCGCTCGCCCAATGTATAGACGAGGATGGCATCAAGCCGGTCGATGCTTTCGCGGTGGCCTTTCAGGACCTCTGCGGCACGGGCGACGGCATCAGTCATTGCTGCCTCCTTTACTGGTATAACGATAGGCGACCACATCATCGGTGCGGCGTGGATGCGGGGTGCCCTTCACGGCCCCCAGCTTTTCGGCGATGCGGATTGATGGCGTGTTCGCCTCTGCGATGTAGCTGACGAATGCGTCGCCATAGATATTGCGACACAACGGCAGCAGCGCCGATGCAGCCTCGGTCGCATAGCCATGCCCCTCGGCGGCTTCGGTCAGAAGCCAGCCCAGTTCCGGGTCCGGATCGCCAAACTCATGCCCCAGCAGGACCATGCCCTGCACGGCCCCATCCCGGGTACAGATCGTCAGCGCGCCATGGCCGCGCAGAACCCATCCTGCGACGAGCTGGTTGAAATCCAGCCAGGCGGCTTCCGGCGTGAAAGGCCCGCCAATATGGATCGAGCGATCGGTGGTCCAGATTGGCTCCAGCACTGCCCAGTCGTCGATCCGGGGCAGGCGCAGGATCAACCGGTCGGTTTCAATCACCGGCACGGCGTTCTGCAGGGCCTTGATCTGGTCCAGCGTTTTTATGGGGCGGTTCGTCCAGGGCGTCATGCTGCACCCCGCATGTGACGAAAAACGAAGGTATCGTCACCGTCGCCATCAGCTTTTGCAGCATTTGGGTCTCGCACACCGCCCAGCTTTTCGGCCACCCGGATGGACGCTGCATTTTCCACATGCACATAGCTTACGATTGTGGCCAGATCGGTTGTCGCAAATGTATGATCCAGCATTGTCCGACCGGCCTCGGTCGCCAGCCCAAGGCCGTCGAAACCATCAAAAACGAACCAGCCGCATTCAGGCTCAGGAAAATGGGGCGGATGCACAAGGCCGACGCCACCGGCAAGCTTGCCGTCATAAACCATCGCCAAGGTTCCAAACCCATAAAGAGCCCATGTTGCCACATCATTTGTGAACCACGCCCAGGCCTTATCGCGGTCAAAAGGCCCACCCATGTAACAGGCACGCTCTGAGGCCATGAACGCCGCATAGGTGTCAAAATCATCGCGCCGGTAGGGGCGCAGGGTCAGCCGTTTGGTCTGCAAGGTCGGGATCATGCGCAATCCCCCGGTGCCGGATGCCGCCAGATATGCAGGGTGCCATAGGTCGGATGGTCATAGGTTTCGCCGTCCATGCACCCCATGCGCCGGGCCAGTGCGACGGAGCGCGTATTGGATGGATCAATAAGGCTGACCGCAGTGGTCCAACCCAGCGTGTCGTAGGCGTAGGCGCGCGACGCCATTGCAGCCTCATAGGCGATCCCGCGCCCTTCTCCCGCTTCAAAGACAGACCATGCGATTTCCGGTTCCGGCCAATCCTCGGGATAGAACAACCCGACGATGCCCAGTGGTTGATCGGTCTCGCGATCCGCCACCATCCATCGGCCATAGCCGCGCAAGGTCCAATGTCCGATGATCTCGGCCAATTGGTCAAAGGCTTGGGCGCGGGTGTAGGGCCCGCCAAGCAGCTTGGCCCGGTCCGATGCGCGGAACGCGGCGTAAGCGTCAAAATCGTCCCAACAGGGCGCGCGCAGCGTCAGCCGCTCTGTCTGAAGCACGGGGATCATGCCGACACCTCCGGTACAGGATGCCGATAGACCAGCGTATCCGGGTAAGCCTCTGGCTTGGGGGCATTATCGTCACGCACCGCCCCCAGCTTCTCCGCCAAACGGATCGAACGTGTGTTCTCTGGCGCGATATAGCTGACAGCCGTGTGCCAGCCCAGCACCTCATAGGCATGTTTCACGGCTGCGGCGGCCGCCTCAGTCGCCACGCCTTTGCCTTCCAGATCACCTGAAAGGATGATCCAGCCAATCTCTGTCTCGGGCCAATCCACCGGGGTCCACGGGCCGATCAGACCAACCGCCCTATCATCGCCGCGCAGGGTGACGGTCCACATGCCATAGCCATGGATCTCCCAATGGCCCAGCTCTGAAGCGAAATGGCGCCAGCTTTTGCCCAGCGTGGCAGGACCACCCAATGAGGCCGCGCGTTCCGAAATATAGAAGTCACGGAATGCTGGCCAGTCGGCAGGTGTCGGGCGGCGCAGGATCAAGCGCGGCGTCTGCAAGGTCGCGGTCATGCGCCAACCCCCGGATGCCGGTAGATTGTGACACTGACATCGCTGTCATATGCTTTTTCACCATCCGGCACACAGCCCAGCTTTTCAGCCAGCGCGACAGAGCGGGTGTTTTCCGAGGCGATCAGCGACATTAGCGGGGCAAAGCCAAGTGTCCGATAGGCATACTCGCGAACTGCCAGAACCGCCTCATGGGCAAGGCCCTTGCCTTCGAAACGCTCGTAGACCGCCCAAGCCAGTTCCGGTTCGTTCAGATCAATCGGATGGCGCAGCTGTGTACGTCCGACCGGCGCGCCGGTGGCTGTTTCGGTCATGAAGAAGGCACCGTACCCGCGGGCGATCCACTGACCGAGACCTTGCATGCAACTGTCCCAACTGTCGCGGGGGTCATCCGTCGGGCCGCCCAGAAACCTGGAGCGATCCGTGGCGCAAAATGCATGAAACGCCTCGTAATGCGCCATGCTGAACGGGCCCAGCGTCAGCCGAGATGTGGTGAGGGTGGGGATCATGACGCGTCCGCCATGAAACGATAGGTGACGGTTGGTTTGTCATTGGGCGGTTGGGCTGCCGGATCAACCGTGGCGCCGAGGCGTTCAGCGACACGCATCGAGGCGGCGTTGTCGGGGTGGATATGGGCGACGACGGTCTTTAGATCAGTTCTTTGCCAGGTCCACGGGATCAGGACGCGCATCGCTTCGGTAACATATCCCTCACCTTCAAACCGTTCGTCCCAAAGGCTCCATCCAAACTCCGGTTCCGGCCAGGTTATCGGATACCATGGCCCAAACATACCGATTACGGTGCCATCATGCAGACAGGCGGTGAATGAAGAATAACCGCGCAAAATCCACAGGCCGGTCACATGACCCAATGCATGTGAGATAGTTGCGCGATCTGTGATCGGACCGCCAACATATTGCGACCGGTCACTGCGCAGATATGCTTCGAATACCGGAAAATCCTCCAGCTTTGGCACCCGCAGCGTCAGCCGCTCTGTTGTCAGAGTCGGGATCATGCGCGCACCTTGTCCAGTTGGACCTTGGCGCGCGTGTCGTCATAGCGCAGGTGGCGGAATACGATGACCTTCTCGTCCTGTACCGTGGCGCGGCGTTCTTCCTTGCAGCCCAGCCGGGTGGCCAATTTGATCGAGCGGAAATTGGTGGGGGCGATCAGTGAAATCAGTGGCTCCAGCCCCAGTTCCTTGCCGGCCCATTCGCGCACGGCGCAGGCCGCCTCGAACGCAAAGGATTTGCCTTCGAACCCGTCATACATATGCCAGGCCAGTTCCGGCTGCGGCCATTCGATATGGTTGAGAATGCCGACGCGCCCCGCCGCAATGCCGGAATCCTTTTCCACGACGGTGAAAAACCCGTAACCGTGCCAGTTCCAATGCCCGATCCCCGCCAGAAACCCGCGCCATGCATTGCCCTCAGTGTCGTTACCGCCCACATGCACCATACGTTCAGAGCGCGTCAGCCAAGCGGTAAAGGCCGCGAGATCGCGTTTCTCTGGACCGCGCAGGATCAGCCGCGCCGTGGTGAGGGTGGGGGCGGGGGTCATCGGTTACTTCTTCTTTCCAAACCCTGACAGTCCGGGGGGCAGCTGCATACCGCCGCCGCCCAGTCCGGGCAGACCGCCCGGCATCTTGCCTTGCAGTTCCTTTGCGGCCTGAGCCATCGCCTCGGGGTCGTTCATGTCGGGCATGCCGCCGCCCTTGCCGAACATGCCCTTCATGGCCTGTTTCAGCATGCCGCCCTTGCCCATCTTCTTCATCATCCCCGCCATCTGCTTGTGCTGTTTCACAAGGCGGTTGAGTTCGGACACTTCCAGACCGGCCCCTTTGGCGATGCGTTTCTTGCGGCTGGCGGCGAGCAGATCGGGGTTGGCCCGTTCTGCCTTGGTCATTGAATTGATCAGGGCGATCTGGCGTTTCAGGATGCTGTCATCGAACCCCGCCTGATCCATCTGCTTGGCCATTTTCGCGGCGCCGGGCATCATGCCCATCATCCCTTCCATGCCGCCCATCTTCATCATCTGTTCAAGCTGCATTTTTAGATCATTCATGTTGAACCGGCCCTTCTGGAACCGCTTCATCATGCGTTCGGCCTGTTCGGCCTCGATCGTTTCCTGCGCCTTTTCGACAAGGGCCACGATATCGCCCATGCCAAGGATACGGCCCGCGATCCGTTCCGGCTCGAACGTCTCGATCGCGTCCATCTTTTCGCCCAGACCGACAAAGCGGATCGGCTTGCCGGTAATCGCCCGCATCGACAGGGCCGCACCGCCGCGCCCGTCACCGTCCATCCGGGTCAGGACCACGCCGGTCACGCCGATCTTGTCGTCGAATTCCTGCGCGACATTCACCGCGTCCTGACCGGTCAGGCCGTCGACCACCAGTAGCGTCTCGCGCGGGTTGGCGACATCGCGCACCTCGGCGGCCTGCGCGATCAGTTCCTGATCGATATGCAAGCGGCCCGCGGTGTCGAGCATATAGACATCGTAACCACCCAAAGACGCCTGCGTCTTGGCCCGTTTCGCGATCTGCACCGGGGTTTCACCGGGAACAATCGGCAGGGTATCCACGCCGATCTGCCCGCCAAGGATAGCCAGCTGCTCCATCGCGGCAGGGCGGTTGGTGTCGAGCGAGGCCATCAGCACCCGCTTGCCCTCGCGCTCTTTCAGCCGCTTGGCCAGCTTCGCGGTCGTGGTCGTCTTACCCGACCCCTGCAGACCGACCATCAGGATCGGGGCCGGGGGATTGTCGATCTTCAGCGCGCCGGGGTCGGCATCGCCGGTCAGCACATGTTTCAGTTCATCATGGACGATCTTGACGACCTGCTGGCCGGGGGTGATTGATTTGGTGACCGCCTGACCGGTCGCCTTGTCCTGCACAGCCTTCACGAAATCGCGGGCGACGGGCAGGGACACGTCAGCCTCCAGCAAGGCCACCCGCACCTCGCGCAGGGCGGTTTTGACATCATCCTCGGACAGCGCACCCTGCTTGGTCAGCTTGTCGAAAACACCAGACAGGCGTTCGGAGAGATTTTCAAACATCGGCCAAGGCCCTCACGTCGTTTCGGTTGCCACGCATATATAAGAACGCGCGGCCAAATGCAGTAGCGCCCCCGTGGGCGCAACGCGCTGACGGAGGGCGATCCCCTGATATCGGGGACCGGAAAGCTGATGCAATCCGGGTGTTGGGGCGCGTTTACGCCTGCCTTTGGCCTGAGTCAACATCCATGGCCAGCCAAGCGTTAATCACGTCAACCGTTCGCTGCGCCCCGGTCCCGCCTGTATAAACCTCGGTCACCGGGTGAATCCCTGCGTCCATGCCGCCGTCCAGTACGAGGGCGACCCGATATGTCTCGCCATCATTGGAATGGTTGGTCTGCACCATGGCGCGGCTCAGATGGTGCAAGTCATGCCTGATCTTGCGGCGACCCCGTACCGTCGCATGGCGCAACTCCAGCAGATTGCGGCTGCGGTCAAGGATAAGGTCATCGCGGCGCACGAAGACGGCAAAAAAGATACCCATAAAAACCGGCCCAAACAGAAACATCATCGCGGCGGTATCGTATTGCCCCGCGGCCAGGTTTTTCAGTCCCGCAGCCGAAAGGCCAAGGATCGTCGCAGCAAAGATGACCCCCAGCACCCAGGGGACTGATCGAAGGATCAACTGTTGAGGGCTATTGCGGACAATCGTCATGTCCGCCTAACCCGCAACACGCAGGCCAGACACACCCAGCCAGCGATTGATCGCGGCTGCGTCCCGTTCCGCATCCGGGCCTTCGATGAATATCTCGGTCACTGGCGCGGTGTCACGATGCACGCCGTTGTCCAGCTCAAGAACGGCGCGATATGCCGGATCGCCGTGGCGCATCCGGCGGCTTTGCACGATAGCGCGGCGCAGGTGATGCAGGCAATGCTGCTTTGTCTGATGGCCCAGAACACTTGCGTGATAAAGCTCGACCAGATTGCGCTGCCGATCCAGCACCAGATCGTCACGCCGGACAAACATGACAAAGAAAAGACCGGTAAATCCGGGCCCGAAGGCAAAACACAGGAAGGCCGCGCCGGTATTGTCTCCGGCCATCAGGTGCAAACCCAGACCGGTCAGCAGAATGATGACCGCCACCAGCACCGCGCCCAGCACCCATGGGGCCGATTGCAGGACAAGAATATCCGGCTGATTTCGCACAATCTTCATAGCTTACAGGTAAGCGGACCTGCCTAACGGATCAAGCGCAGCAACTGATCGCGATGCACCCAGGCCACCGTGGCCGACCCCGCCATCAACACCAGCAAGTGCCAATAAGGCGGGCCGACCCAGATCAGCAGCGCGCTCAGTCCGATGATCATCGTGCCCAGCAATAGCAAGCCGGCGAAACCTTCCGCACCACGCCTCCACAGAAGGGCGGCCCCCAGAACCTCGACCGATCCGGTGATATAGCGGGGGAACTGGCCAAACCCGATCGCCTCGTAAATCCCGACATCGACGTGATAGCTCAGCAGCTTGCGCAGCCCGAAATAAAGAAAGGCCACCGTCAGCGCGGCTTTGAGAAGGGTCAGGGCAGTGGTCCGTGTCATCTCCCTCAGTTAGGGCGATTTTGGCGAAGTCACGCGCTGAATGAACTGCCCGATTTCGGCGACGGACGCGTCCGCCTCGGGGCTGCGCCCCACATTCAGATGCCAGACATGAGTGCGGCCATGGCTAATCTCCAACGTCACCGGAACCCCCTGCGCGCGCAGGGCATCGGCGATGGCGCGCGCATCATCGAGCAGTATTTCTGTATCATCGGCATGGATCAGACAGGGTGGCGCGCCATTAAAATCGCCCAGCACTGGCGACAATTCAGGGTCTGCCGTATCATGGCCTGCGCGATAGGCCTCCTTCCCGCGTCGCGCCCAACTGGGGGCGACGAGGTGGTCGGACTTTGCATTTGTGCGCAGGGACGCGCCGGTCATCCGCATATCGGTCAGCGGCGACAGGGCCACCACTGCGGCAGGCCGGGGCAGGTCACGGCTGCAAATGCGGTGCAGCAAGGCAAAAACCAGATTGCCGCCCGCACTGTCCCCGGCAATGCTGATCGGCCCCGCGTCCGGATCAGCGCAAAGGGCCTGATAAGCGACAGTCGCCTGATCCAAGGCGATGGGATAGGGGTGTTCCGGGGCCAGCCCGTAATGCAGGAAATACGCCCGCTGCCCGGCGGCGTCGCCCAAGCGGGCGACCAGATGCCGGTACATGCGCAAATTGCCGATCATGAACGCCCCGCCATGTAGATAAAGCATCGTGCCGCCGGCGGGGTCCGGGCCCGTCTGGCAAAGTGTCACCTGCACCGTTTCATCGGCATGGGTCAGCGTCCGGTCGGTCAGCCGCAAATCGGCCGGTGTTTTGAGCGTCAGAACGGCGTTCAGATCAGCCACCTTACGGGCCAGCGGCTGATATCCGATCAGGGCAAGTGCCGGTTTTTGCACCAGACGGGCATAGATGTTCCAGAATTTCTGTTGACGCGATAGCATGGGCGCACTCTTGCGGTGATGGGCAATGCGGTCAAGCGGTGGCTGACAGCGGCGCGCCGGGTTGCTAAGACATTGCTTCGATTGATGCGGCGTGCGCAGAACACCCCGGCGGCACCTATGTCGGAGGCTTCGCCGAAATTGCTGCAACCAAGCAGAAATATCACTAACAGGTGGGATGGTAGCAAGGCTTAGCGGCCCGGAGACCTCAGTTATCGCAGAACTGAAAAGCCTTGCGCGCCACGCTTTGATGACGAATTCTGTAGAAGTGTTCAGAGCAGGAGGTTTCTTTTTTGCCGTGCAGTGAAGACTTTGTTTGGGTTCATTTGGTTTTTTGGCCAATGGTGATCCTGCTGACTTACATTGTGTCCCGCCACAATCGCTTTGGCCTTAAGGATGCTATCTTGGCGGCGGTCGGCATGAAAAAGTTTGACCGAACTCTTGCGATCAACGCTTTGCATGCGTTGACTATCCTGTTGCCGTTAGGTCTCACGGTTTGGATCATTCAATCCTGTCCGGCTTGAGCGACCCGCCACCGGCCCTGCAGACCGGATCGCGGCCTACCAGAACATGCCTTATCTGATGATGACGGAGTGGCGCAAACCTTAGGCGGCCTGCGCTGCAATCACATCCTTGACCACATGCACGGTGATATCCTCGATCCCGATGAACCGCAGCACCTGCCGCAGATGCGGGGTGGCGAAATCCACGGGGCTGTCCACCGGCACGCCGCCGGAGGCAACGGCGACCACCGCCCTTTTCCCCTCCAGCAGGCCAACCGGACCATCCTCGGAATAGGCAAAGGTCACTTTGGGCCGCGCGATCAGGTCGATCCAAGCTTTAAGCGCGGCGGGCATGCCGAAATTGTACATCGGCATCCCGATTACAACGGTATCAGCGGCCTTCAGCTCTGCGATCAGTTCATCAGACAATGCCAGCGCAGCCCGGTCTGCGTCAGTGCGGTCAGACTCGGGCACCATGCGCGCAGTGATCCATGTGCCGTCCACCTGCGGCAGCGGCGTTGCGGCCAGATCGCGGGTGATGACCCTGGTCGGGTCCATGTCGGCAATCAGCCGTGCCGTTGCAGCGCGGGATACGGAACCGTCAGTGGTGCCAGAGGCGTTGATATGCAGGATAGTATGGGTCATCGGATGCTCCTTGAGCGTGTAAATACTCTGTGATCCCTTATTTACTTCTTGTGCTCACGAACGAAATGCCTGATTTCTAACATCACATGTTTGCCAGCGCACAGGATACGCAGATGGACAATTGGGATGAAATCAGGACCGCCTTTCAGGTCGCGCGCAAAGGCACCGTCAGCGGCGCGGCCGAGCAATTGGGGGTCCACCACGCTACCGTAATCCGCCATATCGATGCGCTGGAACAGCGGCTGGGGGTCAAACTGTTCCAGCGGCATGCGCGAGGTTACACCGCGACCGAAGCCGGGCAGGACCTCTTGCAGGTGGCGCAGGCCACCGATGATCAGTTCACCCAACTGGCAGGCCGGATCAAAGGGCAGGGCGAAGGGGTCTCGGGCGATCTGGTGGTCACTTCCCTTGGCATGGCATCGCGTATGCTGACACCGATCCTGGTCGATTTTCAGGCCGAACATCCCGAGGTGCGGATCCGCTACCGGACCGGCGACCGGGTGTTCCGGCTGGAATATGGTGAGGCGCATGTGGCGATCCGGGCCGGAACCATGCCGGAAGAACCGGACAATGTGGTTCAGCCTTTCATGCATCAGCAGATGGCGTTGGTCGCCTCTGACGCCTATGTGGCGCGGCACGGGCTGCCTGACGGGATCGACGACTTCAAGAACCATCATTTCGTCGTCCATGACAATGATAACAGCCGGGCCCCCTTTGCGCGCTGGCTGCGCGGCATGGTGTCGGATGATCGGTTTACCTATCGCGCCACTGATAACCGCAACATGCTGGATGCGATTCTGGCCGGGGCAGGAGTCGGCTTTGTGTTGGCCCAGGAACTGGCGCGGCATCCCGACCTGACCGAGGTAATCCCCCAGCAAGAGGAATGGGCGGCCCCACTCTGGCTGGTGACCCATGTGGATCTGCACCGGACGACCAAGGTGCAGGCCTTCCTGAAATTCCTCAAGGCCCGCATGAAAAGCATGGAAACCTGATGGCCCCGGCCCGTGCGGGCCATCTGGCTATGCTGCTGTTCTCGCTTCTTGTGGCGGGATCCTTTGCGCTGGGGGCGCAGGCGGCCAACCAGATCAGCCCGACAGCGCTGAACGCCGTGCGGTTCTGGATTGCCGTGGTCATCATCGGGGTCGCGGCGCTGGCCACGACTGGGCTACCGCGCAGCGCGGCAGCGGCCCCTTGGCGTTATGTGGTGCTGGCGGGGTTCTTTACCACCTATTTTGTGCTGATGTTCGAAGGGCTGAAAACCGCAGCCCCGGTCAGTGCCGCTGCCGTTTTTACACTTACGCCGATCCTATCCGCCGGGTTCGGCTATATCCTTCTGCGGCAGGTTCTGACCCCGCGCATGGCACGGGCGCTGACCATCGGGGCGCTGGGCGCGCTCTGGGTGATTTTCCGGGCCGATATTCAGGCGATCCTGCGGTTCAAGGTCGGGCAGGGTGAAGTCATCTATTTCTGGGGCTGCATGGCCCACGCGATCTATACGCCGCTGGTGCGCAAACTGAACCGGGGAGAGCCCGCAGTGGTCTTCACCTTCGGCACCTTGCTGGCAGGGGCGGTGATGCTGACGGCATGGGGATGGGGCGACATCCGGGCGACAGACTGGACAGCCTTGTCGCCTATCGTCTGGGTGACAATCGGCTACACGGCGATCTTTGCCAGCGCGGCCACGTTCACCCTGCTGCAATTTGCCACCCTGCGACTGCCAAGCTCCAAGGTGATGGCCTACACCTACCTGACGCCAAGCTGGGTGATCGTATGGGACCTTGCCCTTGGCGGCACGGCACCGCCCGCACTGGTCCTGGCTGGGCTGGTCCTGACAGTGGTGGCGCTGGCGATGTTGTTGCGGGACTAGGTGGTGGCGCGGTGTTTTTTGAGGATATAGCGCAGTGATCTCGTTTGAGGTCCAACGTTTTGCTTCGCTTGGCTGATCGGTCAGATACTGCGGCAGATAAGCCATTGACGCACTGCACTGACATTCAGCAGGTCCACCACCATCGGCACAAATAATGGGCGAATACGTTGTCCCTGATTTTTGAAATGCGTGCACATGCATGGACGCTGGGCCCGGTCGCGATCAAGACGGTCCGATGAATAGTGATCTGCGTATCCTTGTTGTCGAATCCGTGCCGGAGCGCGCGCGCGACATCATGTCGGCGCTGAATGCCGCCGGTTGGACGGATGTCAAAGCGTTGGCTCAAATCGCGGCGCTGGATCGCACGGTCCGGGAGTACGTGCCTGATATCGTGTTGATAGATCTGGCAAATCCTGACCGTGACACGCTTGAACATATCTCTCATGCGACCGAAACCAGCAAACGCGCTGTGGCGCTTTTTGTCGATCATACGGATCACAACCTGACCAAGGCCGCCCTGAATGCGGGCGTCAGCGCCTATGTTGTTGATGGCCTGAAGATGGAGCGGATCAAGCCGGTCCTTGAAACAGCTATCGCCCGTTTCAAGGTGATGCGGCAGCTGCAGTCGGAACTGGATGCGGCCAAACAGGCGCTGGAGGATCGCAAGACGATTGATCGTGCAAAAGGTATCCTGATGCGCCAGCGGCAGGTGTCAGAGGACGAAGCATATCGGCTGTTGCGCAAGGCTGCGATGGACAAAAGCCGCAAGGTGATTGACGTAGCCCAAGCGCTTGTCACCGCGGCGGATCTGCTATCATGACCGGTACCGTCCTGAATTGCGGCTATGTGCCGCTTGTCGATTGCGGGCCGCTTGTCATTGCAAAGGAATTGGGTTTCGCGGCAGAACAGGGTCTGGCATTGAATCTTGTCCGGCAACCATCATGGTCGGCATTGCGGGATATGCTGGCGCTGGGGCATCTTGATGCGGCGCAAATGTTGTCGCCGATGGCGGTGGCGATGTCGATTGGGCTTGGTGGACTGCCCGCCCGTATTGATGCGCTGATGGTGTTGTCGGTGAACGGCACTGTCTTTGGCCTTTCCAACGCAGTCGCCAAGGAGTTGGGCACCCTTCCGTTTGGCGATGCCCGCGCCATTTTGACCGCTCTTGCCGCGCGTGGTGGTAAGCCATTGCGGATCGGCGTGCCATTCCATTACTCCATGCACCGGCTGCTGTTGTCCTACTGGACCTCTGCTGCGCCGATCCTGACGATTGAGGAGGTTACCGTGCCACCCCCGCGTATGGCTGATGCGGTGGCGGACGGGTTTGTGGATGCGTTCTGGGTGGGTGAACCCTGGGGCAGTGTGGCAGTGCAGCATGATGTTGCGCAATTGATGATGACTGGTCGCGATGTCTGGCAGTTTGCACCTGAAAAGGTCCTTGCCGTGCGCCACGAATGGGTTGAGCGGAACGAAGATATGGCGCGCAGGCTGATGCGCGCGGTGTTTCACGCCTCTGCCTGGCTTGATGCGCCCAGAAACAAGCCGCTGGCTGTCGAAATCCTGGGACGCAGCGAACATCTGAGCATGTCATCCGATCTGATTGACCCCGCTCTGACCGGGCATATTGTTCCTAAACATGACGCCCCGCCTGTGGCCGTCGAACGCTTTTTGCAGTTCCATAAGCACGCGGCCAGCTTTCCCTGGCGCAGTCAAGCCGCCTGGATCGCCCATCAACTGGGGGCAGATGCCGCCGGTGTGGAAACGGCCAAGGCCAGTTTTCGCTCCGATCTTTACCGTCAGAACCTCGCCGATATCGGGGCTGACATGCCCGGCGCATCCGAGAAGGAGGAAGGCTCCTTGCGGTTTGAAACCGCTGTCGCCTCATCGCGGGGTCATATGATTCTTGCCCCAGATGCCTTCTTTGACGGCAGAACCTTTGATTTTGCCCAGTGACCGCGATGAATTCTTGGGCAGTTTCTGCATTGCCGCATAATTCTTGCGGCAACGCAGAAAAACCCATTGCTTGCCCTGACGCTCGCAATGCACCCTTGCTACAAGGGGCAACGATGCCCGCCAATTCGCGCTGACCAAAGCTGGCAGCGCTCTACTCAAGAGCAAAGCCGCTCGTTTGGAACACGGATCTCCTCCCCCGTGGACCTAACGTGCGGCTTTTTTTGTTTTTGCCCTGCCGGGCTTTGAAAGGGACCTATGATAATGAAGACACTTTCGATTTTGTTGGCGACGTCCAGCCTTCTGGCGAACGCAGCCTCTGCCGAGATGCTGGAGCTTGAAAAGGAGGATCTGACCCTTGGATTTATCAAGCTGACAGACATGGCCCCATTGGCGGTTGCCTATGAGCTGGGGTATTTCGAGGATGAAGGGTTGTTTGTCACGCTCGAAGCGCAAGCCAACTGGAAAGTGCTGCTTGACGGGGTGATCAGTGGTCAGCTTGACGGGGCGCATATGTTGGCCGGTCAGCCCTTGGCCGCGACCATCGGGTATGGCACCGAGGCGCATATCATCACACCGTTTTCGATGGACCTGAATGGCAATGCGATCACGGTTTCCAATGAAATCTGGGAGGAGATGAAGCCGAATGTGCCGTTGATGGACGATGGCCGCCCGCAACATCCGATCAGCGCCAGCGCGTTGGTCCCTGTGGTTGAGGATTACAAAGATCAGGGCATCCCGTTCAACATGGGCATGGTCTTTCCCGTCTCCACCCATAACTACGAAATCCGTTACTGGCTGGCGGCTGGCGGGCTGGAACCCGGCTATTACAGCCCACAGGACATCTCCGGCCAGATTGGTGCTGATGTGCTGCTGTCCGTGACCCCGCCCCCTCAGATGCCCGCCACGATGGAAGCCGGTACGATCTTTGGCTACGCGGTGGGTGAGCCGTGGAACCAGCAGGCCGTGTTCAAAGGCATCGGCGTGCCGGTCATCACCGATTACGACATGTGGAAAAACAACCCCGAAAAGGTGTTCGGGATCACCGCAGAGTTCGCTGAGGAAAACCCCAACACCACGCTGGCCCTGACCAAGGCGCTGATCCGTGCCGCGATGTGGTTGGATGAAAACGACAACGCCAACCGTCCCGAGGCGGTCGAAATCCTCGCCCGCTCTGAATATGTGGGGGCGGATTACGAGGTAATCGCCAATTCGATGACGGGGTTCTTTGAATTCGAGAAGGGCGATGTGCGCCCGGCCCCAGATTTCAACGTCTTCTTTCGCTACAACGCGACTTACCCATTCTATTCAGACGCGATCTGGTATCTGACCCAGATGCGCCGCTGGGGCCAGATCGCAGAACCGAAATCTGACGAATGGTTCTTTGAAACCGCTGCCGAGGTTTATCGCCCCGATATCTATCTGGAAGCCGCGCGGATTCTGGTGGACGAAGGCATCGCGAATGAAGCCGACTTCCCATGGAATAGTGACGGCTTCAAGGATCCGACACCGGCTAGCGATATCATCGACGGTATTCCTTACGATGGTCGTCAGCCCAACGCCTATATCGACAGTCTGCCAATCGGCCTGAAGGGTGAGCAGATCGTCGTGGGTAGCGAGATCCAAGGCTAACCCAACCGCATAACGTATGTACGGCATTATTAGGCCGTGCATACGCATCCTGTACGCGAAAAACCGAGGCATCCGATGACCGCAATCGACCCAGATACACTCGACACCGAAGCCCGCCGCGCCCGGCGCTTCACCCGGATCAACAAGGCTGATGCATGGTTTCAGGTCCTCGGCCTTGCCTGGCTGACCCCGATCCTGAAAGCCGCGGCTGGTGACAACCCCAAGGCGCAGGCTGGCGAAATCTGGCGCCTTTTGGGGGTGCCTGTTCTGGCCATCGGGCTTTTCCTTTTGGCATGGGGCACGCTGGCACCCAAGGTGCAGACATCGCTTGGCGCCGTCCCCGGCCCGGTTCAGGTCTGGGAACAGGTTGGAGCGCTGCATGCCGATGCCCTGCGCGAGGCTGAAAAAGAGGTCGCGTTCTACGAACGTCAGGATGCCCGCAACGCCGAACACATTGCCAATGGCGATACCGACCGGGTGCGCGACCGGGTGTATACCGGAAAACCAACTTATTACGATCAAATCTGGACCAGCATTCAGACCGTCTTCTTCGGCTTCCTGCTCGCCTCAATCATCGCCATCCCACTGGGCATCATGGCGGGTCTAAGTGCGACGGCCAACGCCGCGTTGAACCCGCTGATCCAGATTTTCAAACCCGTCTCGCCACTGGCCTGGCTGCCCATTGTGACCATGATCGTGTCGGCCACCTATGCCAGCGACGGGTTCTTTGCGAAATCCTTTCTCGTTTCTGCAATCACGGTCACTCTGTGTTCGCTTTGGCCCACATTAATCAACACTGCGCTGGGTGTTGCCAGTATCGACAAAGACCTCGTGAATGTCTCCAAGGTATTGAAAATGAACACCTATACCAAGATCACGAAACTGGTCCTACCATCGGCGCTGCCCTTGATCTTCACCGGGCTGCGCCTCTCGCTCGGGGTCGGTTGGATGGTCCTGATCGCGGCCGAGATGCTGGCCCAGAACCCGGGCCTTGGCAAATTTGTCTGGGATGAATTCCAGAACGGATCGTCGCAGTCATTGGCCCGGATCATGGTGGCCGTGCTGACCATCGGGATCATCGGCTTCATCCTCGACCGGATCATGTACGCGCTCCAGTCGCTTTTCACCTTCACGAATAACCGGTGAGCGGCATGAGTATCCTGAAACTTGAGAACGTTTCCAAGAGCTTCGGTGAAGGCATCCATGCCACCGCCGTCCTCAAGGACATCAACCTTGAAGTGGCAGAAGGGGAGTTTCTTGTTCTGCTTGGCTTCTCTGGCACCGGCAAAACGACCCTCATCAACATGCTCGCCGGGCTCGATACGCCCAGCAAAGGTCGGGCCACGTTCAAAGGCACGCCGATCACCGCACCGGGGCCGGAGCGGGGAGTGATCTTTCAAAGCTATTCGCTGATGCCGTGGCTCACGGTCAGCGGCAATGTGGGGCTGGCGGTTGATACGGTCTTTCCCAAACTGACCAAAGCGGAGCGGGCAGAGAAGGTCGCCCATTACGTCAAGATGGTGGGCCTCAGCCACGCCGCGACACGCCGCCCTGCAGAGCTTTCGGGCGGTATGCGCCAACGTGTTAACGTCGCGCGCGCGTTGGCGATGAACCCAGAAGTCCTGCTGCTGGATGAACCGCTTTCCGCGCTGGATGCGCTGACCCGCGCCAATTTGGCCGATGAGATCGAGCATATCTGGGAGGCTGACAAGAAAACCTGTGTGCTGATCACCAACGATGTGGACGAGGCGATCATCCTTGCTGACCGCATCATCGCACTGAACCCGGACGGGACGCTGGGTGAGGAATTCAAGGTCAGCATCCCGCGTCCGCGTGACCGCATTGCGATGAACCATAATGAGACATTCAAGCGTTTGCGTGCGGATGTGACCACTTATCTGATGGATGTGGGGATCGAGGCGAAAGTCGAAGGGACGCGCCTGCTGCCGGATGTGACACCGATCCACGGGGTGCCTGCCGCTGTCGCCAAATCGCAGGAAGGGATGATCGAAAACCGCTTCCTTGATTTTTCACAGCTCGACAAAGTGTATCCAACGCCCAAAGGGCCGCTGACAGTGGTCGAAAACTTCGATCTGAAGATCAACAAGTGCGAATTTATCAGCCTGATAGGCCATTCCGGCTGCGGCAAATCCACGGTTCTGACTATGGCTGCGGGCCTGAATGAAATCAGCAAAGGTGCGATTAAACTCGACGGCCGCCATGTAGAAGGGGCTGATCCCGAACGTGCCGTAGTTTTCCAGTCGCCCAATCTGTTCCCGTGGCTGACGGCCAAGGAAAACGTGGCGATCGGGGTAGACAAGGTTTACCCCCGAGCGTCCCGCGCCGAACGGCAGGATGTGGTTGAATACTATCTAGAACGCGTCGGTTTGGCCGACGCGATGGACAAGAGTGCAGCGGACCTGTCCAACGGTATGAAACAGCGCGTCGGCATCGCGCGGGCCTTTGCCCTGTCGCCGAAACTGCTTTTGCTGGATGAACCCTTTGGCATGCTCGACAGCCTCACCCGGTGGGAACTGCAGGAAGTTCTGATGGAGGTCTGGTCGCGGACTAAAGTGACCGCCATCTGCGTCACGCATGATGTGGACGAGGCGATTTTGCTGGCCGATCGCGTTGTCATGATGACCAACGGCCCACAGGCGACCATCGGCAAGATCACAGATGTCGACCTGCCGCGACCCCGCACCCGCAAGGCGCTGCTCGAACATCCTGACTATTATGCATACCGGCAAGAAGTCCTGGATTTCCTTGAGGAGTACGAACACGGCAATGCGCCTAAATCGCCCACCTCTGGCAGGACACCGAAGCCGAAACCCAACGCGATTGCAGCGGAGTAGGACATGACCCAGAAACTTGTTGTCATTGGCGCTGGCATGGCTTCGGGCCGTGTGCTCGAACATCTGTTCGAAGCGAACGCCGGCTATGACGTGACCCTGTTCAACGCCGAAGCACGCGGGAACTACAACCGCATCATGCTGTCGCCGGTTCTGTCGGGCGAAAAGACCTATGAAGAGATCGTGACCCATGACGCCGATTGGTACGAAGCAAACGGCGTGACCTGCCGGTTTGGCGAGCATGTGACGGCGATTGATCGGGAGGCCAAAACTGTCACCGGTCAGAACGGCACCGTTGCCTATGACAAGCTCTTGATCGCCACCGGCTCTGCCCCCTTTATCATTCCGGTGCAGGGTAAAGACCTGCCCGGTGTGATCACCTATCGCGATCTGGATGACACCAATGCGATGATTGATGCCGCCGCCAAAGGAGGCAAGGCCGTGGTTATTGGCGGCGGTCTTCTGGGGTTGGAAGCGGCTGCAGGCCTCGCCGAACGCGGCATGGAGGTGACCGTGCTGCACCTGATGAGCCATCTGATGGAGCGGCAGCTTGATGAAAGTGCCGGGTTCCTGTTGCGCCGTGACCTGCAAAACAAGGGCGTCAGGATCATCTGCCAGGCTTCTACAGCGGCGATTTTGGGTGAAACCCATGTCGAAGGTGTGATGCTGGAAGACAATACCGGGCTTGAGGCCGACCTGGTTGTCATGGCCGTGGGCATCCGCCCTGAAACCCGTCTGGCCACCGATGCTGGGTTGGAGGTTGCGCGCGGCATCGAGGTGAACGCACAGATGCAGACCTCTGATCCGGATATATATGCCGTGGGCGAATGCGTCGAGTTTGACGGTCATCTCTTTGGACTGGTCGCACCTCTTTACGATCAGGCCAGGGTCGTGGCTGACAGTCTGATGGATGAACCGAATGCCTTTGTGGTCAAGGAACTGGCCACCAAGCTGAAGGTCACTGGCTGCGACCTGTTCAGCGCGGGCGATTTCGCGGATGGGGACGGGCGCGAGGATATCGTTTTCCGCGATCCGGCGCGCGGCGTCTACCGCAGGCTTGTCATTGATGATGACGTGCTGATTGGGGCGGTGATGTATGGCGATACTGCCGACAGCAACTGGTTCTTCGGGCTGATCAAAGATAAGACCGATATTTCGGATATGCGCGACACGCTGATCTTTGGCCCAGCCTATCAGGGGGGGACCCCCCTGGACCCTTTAGCAGCTGTTGCAGCCTTACCGCGTGATGCGGAGATCTGTGGCTGCAACGGTATCTGCAAAGGGCAAATCGAAGACGCCATCGCGGCGGGCGCCACTGATCTGGGCGCCGTGCGGGCAACCACCAAGGCATCGGGGTCCTGCGGGACATGTACCGGGCTGGTCGAACAGGTGCTGGCGGTAACACTGGGCGATGATTTTGTCATGCCTGCCGCGCAATCCATCTGCGCCTGTACCGATATGACCCATGAAGACGTGCGGCGCATGATCAAGTCGCGCGCGCTGAAATCAATGCCTGCTGTCTGGCAGGAATGTGGGTGGAAAACATCCTGCGGCTGTCACGTGTGCCGACCGGCCTTGAATTTCTATCTGTTGGCGGATTGGCCGTTGGACTATGCCGACGACCCCCAAAGCCGCTTTGTCAACGAACGTAAGCATGCGAATATTCAAAAGGACGGCACATTCAGCGTGGTGCCGCGCATGTGGGGTGGGATCACCACGCCGGATGAATTGCGCGCGATTGCAGATGCGGCGGACAAATACGCCGTGCCTACGGTCAAGGTCACGGGCGGTCAGCGCATTGACCTGCTGGGCGTCCGGAGTGAGGACCTGCCCCATATCTGGGCTGATCTGAACGCGGCGGGCATGGTATCGGGTCATGCCTATTCCAAGGGGTTGCGGACGGTCAAAACCTGCGTCGGCACTGATCATTGTCGCTTTGGCACGCAGGACAGCACCGGTCTGGGTATCAAGCTGGAAAAGACGCTTTGGGGGTCCTGGACACCGCACAAGCTGAAGCTCGCCGTCTCGGGCTGCCCGCGCAATTGTGCAGAGGCGACTTGCAAGGATATCGGCGTCGTTTGTGTGGATTCCGGATATCAGGTCAGTATCGGCGGGGCCGCTGGCATGGATGTCAAGGAAACCGAGCTTCTGGTGCAGGTCGCGACCGAGGATGACGTAATCGCCGTGATCAAAGCGGTCACGCAGCTTTACCGCGAAAACGCCAAATATCTCGACCGGATCTACAAATGGATGGCCAAGGTCGGGCTTGAGTGGATCAAAGAGCAAATCGACAACCCGCAGACGCGACAGGCCTTGGTTGACCGCTTTGAGCTGAGCCAGTCGATCTATCGCAAGGACCCCTGGGCGGAACATGCCGCGGATAAGTCGGAAAGCTATCAGCCGCTTGCAAACCTTGCGCTGGAGGCGGCGGAATGACCAATTGGATTGATATTGCGGCCCTTGATGACATCCCGCAGCGGGGCGCGCGAGTAGTCAAAACGTCCGACGGCTGTGTTGCGGTCTTTCGCACTGCCGACGACGAAATCTTTGCGCTGAATAACGCCTGTCCGCATAAGGCAGGCCCTTTGGCAGAAGGGATCGTGCATGGCAAATCGGTCACCTGCCCGCTGCATAACTGGGTGATCTCGCTCGAAACCGGGCAGGCGCAGGGCGAAGATGATGGCCAGGTTACCACCTATCCAGCGCGCGTTGAAAACGGGCGTATTTTGCTGGACCGGTCGTTTTTGAGCGCACGGGCGGCGGCATGAACCTGACCCGCACCACCTGCCCCTATTGCGGCGTTGGCTGCGGCGTCCTTGCCGGGGCTGACGGCACGATCAAGGGTGACCCTGATCATCCGGCAAACTTTGGGCGGCTCTGTTCGAAGGGGGCCGCGTTGGGTGAAACGATTGACCTTGATGGACGTCTTTTGCATCCCAAGATTGACGGCCAGCAGGCCCGTTGGGATGAAGCGCTTGATCTCGTAGCGGACAAGTTCAGTGCCGCGATTGCCGAACACGGCCCTGACAGCGTGGCATTCTATGCCTCGGGTCAGTTGTTGACTGAGGATTATTATGTCGCCAATAAGCTGATGAAAGGCTTTATCGGCGCGGCGAATATCGACACGAATTCAAGGCTTTGCATGGCGTCATCTGTCGCCGGGCACAAGCGTGCCTTTGGCACCGATACGGTTCCCGGCACTTATGCGGACCTTGAAGAGGCGGACCTGATCGTGCTGGTCGGATCCAACCTGGCCTGGTGTCATCCTGTCCTGTTTCAGCGGATTGCCGCAGCGAAAGACGCGCGGCCAGAGATGCGTGTCGTCAATATCGATCCGCGCCGCACCGCGACGACCGACCTTGCCGATCTGCATTTGCAGATTGCCCCTGATGGGGATGTCGCCCTGTTCAACGGGCTTATGGCGCATTTGGCCGCTGGCGGACACCTGGACCATGAATTCATCAGGCATCACGTTAACGGGCTACAAGAGGCGTTGACCGCAGCCCACCACACTGACCTTATCAACACCGGCCTGAGCGCGCAGGATCGTGCGGCATTCTACAGGCTTTGGGCCGCCACACCAAAGGTCGTCACTGTCTATTCGCAGGGTGTCAACCAATCCGCGTGCGGTACGGATAAGGTGAATGCGATCCTCAACTGTCATCTGGCCACAGGGCGCATTGGCAAACCCGGCATGGGGCCGTTTTCCGTCACCGGCCAACCAAATGCTATGGGCGGCCGTGAGGTGGGTGGGCTGGCCAACATGCTCGCCAACCATCTGGAACTGGATAATCCGGATCACCGGCAGGCGGTGCGAGATTTTTGGAACAGCCCCACCATATGTACAAAGCCTGGGCTGAAGGCCGTTGATCTATTCAAGGCGTGCGCCAATGGCGATATCAAGGCGCTTTGGGTGATATCCACCAACCCGGCGGTATCCCTGCCCGATTCCGAGGGTGTTGCTGCGGCAATCGCAAATGTGCCCTTTGTTGTCACCTCTGAAATTATGGAAAACACCGACACCACGGATTTGTCCCATGTCTGCCTGCCTGCGACGGGCTGGGGCGAAAAGGATGGCACAGTCACCAATTCCGAACGTCGCCTTTCACGCCAACGGGCCTTTTTGCCAGCGCCCGGATCAGCCCGCCCTGACTGGGCGATTATCAGCGATGTGGCGACGCGCATGGGTTTCGGGCATGCGTTTGCTTACAAGACACCGGCCGATGTCTTTGCCGAGTATATTGCCCTTGATGCGGCCACATCGCAGTTTCCGCGCGACCTGGATCTGAGCATCTTTGCCGATGTCGACTATACCCGTCTGGTACCGACCCAATGGCCACAGAATGACCACCGGTTCTTTTCGGATGGGCGGTTTTACCACCCTGATGGCAAGGCGCGCATGATCCCGGTCAAGGCACCGCAGCGGAAGCACCAAGGGTTTGCGCTGAACACGGGCCGCAATCGCGACCAGTGGCACACAATGACGCGCACGGGAAAATCCGCGCGGCTGGGGGCGCATCTAGCTGAACCATATGTTGAGATGCACCCACAAGACGCCGCATCGCTTGAGGTGGGTGCCGGTGCCCTTGTCCGCGTCGAAAGCATTTATGGCGGCGCAATCCTGCGTGCGCTGGTCACACCGCGCGTAGCACCGGGCCAGCTATTCGCCCCGATGCACTGGACCCGTCAGCGCACGACCTCTGGCATGGTCAACAGCCTGACGGCACCTGTAACTGATCCTATCTCCGGCCAGCCCGCGCTGAAATCCTGTGCAGTCACAGCAACGCTTTATAAACCCAAATGGTATGGCTTTCTTGCCTGTGCGAACCAGCCAAAGCCGCAGACCCCTTATGCGGCCATCGCCCGCACGCAAACTGGATGGCAGGTCGAACTGGCCGGCAGCCAAACGCCGACATGCTGGGAAGCTGAAGCGCGTAGGCTTTCAGGACAGGCGATTGGTGATGTATCGATCCAGATTGACCCCACTGCAGCGATGGTACGTGTTGCCATCGCGGAAAACGATCGGATCACTGCCCTTTTGTTCGTGGCCGCTACCCCGGTGGTCCTGTCGCGTTCGGCCATAATCGGTTTTATCGGCACCAGCACACCGCCTTTGATCGCGCTCGCCGGTCGCAGCGCGGCTGATATGCCCGATGTGGGCGCGACCGTCTGCGCATGTTTCAATGTTGGTCGCAACACGCTTCTTGCCGCGGTGGCAAATGGGGCGCGCAGTGTCGCCGCCCTGGGCGAGGCTACATGCGCAGGAACCAACTGCGGTTCCTGCAAGCCCGAACTTACCGCGCTTTTGGCAGAGGCATCGATTCCGATGGCTGCGGAATGAGCCTCGCACCGTTTGTCCGTATCGTCGCTCGGGGAAAAGGCCGCGCGCGCGCCATGACCATGGCAGAGGCGCAAGAGGCGATGACCCTGATCCTCAACGGTGAAGCGGCCCCCGAAGCGATCGGTGCCCTTTTGATGGTCATGCGATTGCGGGGCGAGACACCTGCGGAAATCGCGGGCTTCACGGCTGCTTTGCGGGACCATGTCCATGGGAAACTTCCATCTGCCGACCTCGACTGGCCCTCATATGCGGCGGGCCGCAGTCGGGGTGCCCCGCTTTTCCTGCTGGCCGCCCGGTTGGTGGGCCAGGCAGGTTACCGCGTTGCGATGCATGGCCAGAATGCGCATCAATCGCCGGGGGGCAGCATCCGCGAGGCGCTGGATATCGCGGGACCTTCGGTCACCTACCATGCTTTGGAAACACTCAGCTCCGCAGCCCATACGCTGCTGAATTTGCGGGACAGCCTTGGGCTTCGGTCCTGTATCAATACCGTGCTTCGCATGTGGAACCCTGCACAAGCACCTGCAACAGTGCAGGGCGTTTTCCATCCGTCCTATCGGGGCTTACAAGCACAGGCCGCAGAGTTACTGGGCCAGCGTGATCTGAGTATCATCAAAGGGGGCGGCGGTGAGTTCGAGCGGCATCCGTCCAAGGCGATCACCGTCTTTGGCTTGCGCGATGGTGCGCATATCCAGGAAATCGCCGCGCCCATTCTGCAGGATACCCGTCGCTTGCACGAAGCGGGCCGTAGCATTGATCTGCGAGCGCTCTGGTATGGGACGGAGCATGATCCATTCGCCATCGCCACTGTCACTGGTACCGCCGCGGTGGCGCTTTGGACGCTCAAAGCCGCACCAACGCTGGTTGATGCGCATCACATGGCCAAAGGTCTGTGGGATGCCCGCCACCAACATGAAAGCATGTCGGCATGAAAACCTTTCCCATGTTTCTTCGGATGACCGGTCGCCGCGTTGTCATCGTTGGCGGAGGCGAGCAAGCCGCGCAAAAGGCACGCCTAATCCTGAAAACAGAGGCCAAGGTGATTGTTCTGGCACCGGTCCTCGAGGCTGAACTCGCCGATCTTGCCGCTGCGGACCGCATCATGCACCAGACCGGTCGCATTTCGGGTCATAGTTTTGCCGATAGCGCGCTGGTTTTCATTGCCACCGGTTGCCCCGGCATCGACATGGCTTTACATGCCCTGGCCAAGGATGCGGGTGCGACTGTGAATGTCGTCGACCAGCCACTGCTTTGCGACGCTATCACACCATCGATCGTGGATCGTGATCCGGTTGTTGTAGCGATCGGAACCGAAGGGACAGCACCTGTCCTGGCCCGTCAGATCAAGACCAAACTGGAAGAGATGCTTGAGCCGCGACTGGGTGATCTTGCAGCACTTGCAGGACGTTTGCGAAACGCCGCATCAATGCGGCTGGCCCCGCGGACCCGTCGTGATCTGTGGCGATGGGTGTTCAATGATAGTCCGCGTCGTCTGTTTGCAAGCGGTGCAGAACGTGACGCCGCCAGACTTATCAAAACCGCTATTGAGACTGGCGAGTTCGGCCAGAAAACTGGTGGCAGCGTCAGTATTGTCGGTGCTGGCCCCGGTGCCAAAGACCTGATCACCCTGCGCGGGGTACAGCGGCTGCAAGAAGCGGATGTCATTTACTATGACAGGTTGCTTGATCCTGAAATCCTTGAACTGGCCCGCCGGGATGCGGAACGCATTTATGTTGGTAAAGCTCCAGGCTGTCCCAGTTGGCCACAGGAAAAGATCATACAAACCCTCGTCGCCACGGCCAAACGCGGGCATCGTGTGGTTCGTTTGAAATGTGGTGACCCGGGTATCTTCGGCCGGACCACCGAGGAGACCGACGCGATCAAAGCAAACGGCATCCCTTTTGAAGTTGTCCCGGGCGTCACTGCGGCTTGTGCGGCTGCTGCGAGCATGGTTCAAGGCCTCACAGAACGCGGCGAGATGAACTCATCAGTTTTTATGACTGGAAACTGAGCATAAGGGTTTGCAGAGTCTAACGCCACCAGGCAAATGAAAACGGGCGACTCTACTGCCCTCTATATAATGGTTGTCGCGGCGCAAAATGACATTCCGAACCGGCGTAGTTGAAAGAGGCGAGCTAGATTTGGTCATATTTTGGCCAATTTGTGCACTCTTTCTTGGTCTTTAATGCCTAACTGAATCGAGCCACGAGTTGGTTGCAATGCTTTCGCGAAACATGAACTGGGTGTGTGGCTGTGAATTGGGTCCCTGAACTAACAATAACTCATATTCTTCTTATAGGGCTTTTTTCCAGCTACGTGCTGTATTTCCTGTTCGGCAAGAAAGAAGAGCTTAGCAGGCATGCGGCTGAAAACACCTTTGCCACTGCAGCTGTGATGTTCGGCAACGTGTTGCTGCTCGCCTGGTTCGTCAAGGACATCGGTTCGTTCGCTCAATCGGCCTATGCAGCATTGGGTATTCCCACGATAGATCCCGCAACGTGGGATAACGTGCCGATCGTGGTGGTATGCTTATTCGGCCTCGCCGCGAAGGATTTTGCCGACTATGTTATCCACAGAATAATGCACACGCGATGGGGCTGGCCGACCCATGCGGCCCATCATTCCGACACACATGTTAACGCTCTTTCCCTTTATCGTGTGCACATCCTTGAATGGTTGATGATGCATCTGAACTATATCGTCTTGTTGACGTGGTTGCAGATGCCACAAGCCATTCCCGTCGTGATGCTGCTTCAAACCCTGCACGGCATGTATGTACATATGGATTTGGATTTCGACCATGGTCCTTTCAAATACGTTATCGCCTCACCGGTCTTCCATCGCTGGCACCACGCAGATGTGCCCGAAGCATATGGCAAGAACCTCGCTGGCGTTTTTCCTATCTTTGATCTGGTTTTTGGCACCTACTACAATCCCGGACCTTGCAAGGAAAAGATGGGTGCGCTCAGCAGCGGCGTGGAGGACAAGAACCCCATCCATATCTTCACATATCCATTGCGCGAATGGGCGCGGTTGATAACCATCGAAAAGAGTAGATGGGCGGCCCGACCGTCCAAATCACGTTCTGTTCCAACGCCAAAACAGGTCAAAGAACGCGGCTAATTCGCGCTGGGTGCTGCCACAACACTTTTCAGACATTGACCGATCAGTCGGCAACCCGTCGGATCGAGAACGCCCACCTCGCGGCAACCATGCCAGAAGCGCTGATGGCCAAGATGCTGACATGATCCATCCTTTCAAACAGGTCGGATCACAAACTGACCTATATAGGAAGTGCCCGATTCAGGTTTTTCTCGAAACGCTTCAGGTGTCAGGTAGGTATAGGCCATGGCCTTGGAGCTTGGCAGGACCTGCGTGGCGAATTGCAGCAGGGTGAACTTGCTCGCGTTGGCAAAGATCGCGGTGTGGATTTTAGTGATCCAGACGATCGCAGGTATATGCGCGATTTTGAAGGCTGCTCGACTATTCCAACTCGCGCTCCAGAAATGCCTCGAACGCGTCCAGATCAATCGCCTCCATCTGTCCAAACGCCTGCATCCAGACCGATGCCTCGCGCAGCGCATCGGGTTCCAGTTTGCACCATTTTACCCGGCCACGCTTTTCCTGTGAAATCAGACCAGCCGCCGTCAGAACCCCCAGATGCTTGGATATTGCCGCCAGCGACATCGCAAACGGTTCCGCCACATCGGTGACGGCCATGTCATCCTCAAGCAGCATGGCAAGGATCGCGCGGCGGGTCGGGTCGGCAAGGGCCGAAAAGATGATGTCGAGCGGTTGGGCCATGACCGCGATTAAGGGGTATCGAGGCAAAACGTCAACCATCCGGTTGAATATCAAATGCCATCCAAAGGGGACGATCCAAGTATTATTGTGCCATAAATTCACAACAAAAACAGAAGGTTAATCAGTATCTGCACCCGCTTGACTCCGCCGCACCACCACCCTAGACCAAGCACAACCTTTCGAAGGGTTTGGGACCAATGTCTGAACGCGACGACGCTGACCGCCTCAAGGCGCTAGAGGCGAAGATTGCGCAGCTCAAAGAGCCGGAAACGGTCAAGGACCACGCGGAAGAACATTATTCTCAGGCACAGTTGGCCTGGCGGATGGTGATAGAGCTTGTGGCCGGTCTTGGGATCGGCTTTGGCATCGGATACGGGCTGGATACCCTGTTTGGGACCATGCCGATTTTTCTGGTGCTGTTTATATTCTTTGGCCTCGCAGCCGGTGTTCTGACCATGATGCGATCCGCCAAAGAGGTGCAGATGAAGCAGCAAAAGGCTGCGAACGAAGAGGGTGACGCACGTGGCGACTGAAGACAAAGCCGAAGGTGGTCTGGTTTTCCATCCGCTGGACCAGTTTATCGTCAAGCCGTTTTTCGGCGACGGCCCTGTGCAGTGGTACACCGTCACCAATGTGACGATCTGGATGGGCATTTCCCTGTTGGCGATCGTCGGGGTTTTCGTTCTGGGCAGCCGGGGGCGCGCCATCGTGCCAAGCCGTATCCAATCCATCGGTGAGCTGATTTATGGCTTTATTTACAAGATGGTAGAGGACGTGACAGGCAAGGACGGGGTCAAGTATTTCCCTTATATCATGACGCTGTTCCTGTTCATCCTGTTTGCCAACTACCTCGCCTTGATCCCGATGTCCTATAGCCCGACATCGATGATTGCGGTCACTGCGGTTCTGGGTTTCGGCGTTTTCATCTGCGTGACGATCCTTGGGTTCGTCAAGAACGGCGCGTCGTTCTTGAGCCTGTTCTGGATGTCGGACGCCCCGGCAATCCTGCGCCCCATCATCGCGGTGATCGAGGTGATTTCCTACTTTGTCCGCCCTGTCAGCCATTCCATTCGTCTGGCCGGTAACATCATGGCGGGTCACGCTGTTCTGAAGGTGTTTGCAGGCTTTGCTGCCCTGACGCTGGTCAGCCCGGTCGCGATCTTTGGCATTGTCGCCATCTACGGTCTGGAGGTCCTTGTGGCCGGTATTCAGGCTTACGTTTTCACTATTTTGACATGTGTCTATCTGAAAGACGCATTGCACCCGCATCACTAATGTTGGTGGGGTCGAACCCCACCCTACATCTCAACTTCCAATCGTAAGGAGAATTCACATGGAAGGCGAACTCGCACATATCGGCGCTGGTCTGGCTGCAATCGGTTCTGGTGCCGCTGCTATCGGTGTTGGCACCGTGGCTGGTAACTACCTCGCAGGCGCCCTGCGCAACCCATCTGCCGCTGCTGGTCAAACAGCAACATTGTTCATCGGTCTGGCCTTTGCTGAAGCCCTGGGGATCTTTGCGTTCCTCGTGTCGCTTCTGCTGATGTTCGCCGTCTAAGAACACACCCATATCCTTACGGTCTGGTGGTCGCTTTTGTGACCACCAGATAAACTTTCAAGGTATTCGGGGGCCATTATGGCAACAGAAACAACAGAAGCCGCAGGTGTTTGCGTTGATGCAGGGGGCAGCGCCCTTGGTATGCCGCAGCTTTGCGCGGATTGGATGCCCAACCAGATTTTCTGGCTAATCATCACGCTGGCGGCGATTTATTTCGTGATGTCACGCATCGCATTGCCCCGCATTGGCGCGGTTCTGGCAGAGCGGTCAGGCACCATCACCAACGACATCGCTGCAGCCGAAGAGCTGAAGAACAAAGCGGCAGAGGCCGAAGCGGCCTACGAAAAGGCCCTTGTCGATGCGCGCGCCGAAGCCCAGAAGATCGTGGCCGAGGCAAAGGCCGAAATTCAGGCCGAGCTTGATGTGGAATTGCAGAAAGCAGACGCCGAAATCGCAGCCAAGACGGCCGAAAGCGAAAAGGCGATTGCCGAAATTCGCGACGGTGCTGTCAAAAGCGTGGCCGAAGTTGCCAAGGACACAGCCAAGGAACTGGTCTCCGTCATGGGTGGTTCAGCAGATGCCAAGGCGATCACCGCCGCCGTGAATGCACGGATGAAAGGGTAAATCATGCGTTTGATGATCACATCGCTATTCGCCCTGAGTGCGACGCCAGCCTTCGCGGCCAAAGGCCCGTTCTTTTCGCTGTCGAATACCGACTTTGTCGTGTCGATCGCGTTCCTGATCTTTATCGGTATCCTGCTTTACTACAAGGTTCCTGCGTTGGTCGGCGGTATGCTGGACAAGCGCGCCGAAGGCATCAAATCCGAGCTGGATCAGGCCAAGGCCCTGCGCGAAGAAGCCCAGTCTCTGCTGGCGTCTTACGAGCGCAAGCAAAAGGAAGTGCAGGAGCAGGCGAACCGTATCGTGGCCTCTGCCAAGGAGGAGGCGACAAACGCCGCTGCCACCGCCAAGGATGATATCGCCAAGTCAATCACCCGCCGTCTGGCTGCCGCAGAAGAGCAGATTGCCAGTGCGCAGGCCGGCGCGATCAAAGCGGTCCGCGATGAAGCTATTGTGGTTGCCGTGGGTGCAGCCAAGGATGTCATGGCCAAGCAGATGGACGCGAAATCGGCCGGGGCGCTGATTGACGACGCCATCGCGACAGTGGCTGAGAAGCTGCACTAAGCCGCGTGGGTTTCCCCCACCCCATGTTCATGATCAGGCCCGAACGCTGCGTAAGCGTTCGGGCTTTTTCGTTGACAGTGCCGTGGCGCCCGAGGACGGTGCTGTCGGGGGCTTTGCCGGGGAACGCCGCATGCCAAGCCTGAAGATCGGATTGCAGGCAACCGCCATCTATATCGCGGTTGTGGCGCTTGGCATGATCTATGTCTATGTGATCCGGGCAGAACCCTATGGCACGGCGCTGATGGTCAGCCACTTCTGGGTGGTCGAACTGATCCTTTGCGGGATCGTCCTGTACTACATCATCCGCTATTTTGGCTGGTCTGGCGTCGGTTTTGGACGCATCAACTGGCGGGCCACGGTGTGGATGCTGCCTGCTTATGTGGTATTGGGCGCGATGTTACTGGTGCAGGTGCCCAAGCTGATGGACGGCAGCCTGACCGCAGCAGAGTGGTCGTTGCTGGGCTGGCTGACCCTGACTACATTCATGATCGGATTTTCCGAAGAGGTGATGTTTCGCGGGATACTGTTGCGCGGGGCGCTGACCCGGCTCTCGGTGGTGCAGGCCATGGTGCTTAGCGCCGCTTTGTTCGCGCTGATGCATGCGGTGAATGTGCTGGCCGGACAACCGTTTGAGAACACGGTCCAACAGCTGGCGTTCACATTTCTGGTCGGGTTCTTTCTGGCCCCGATTGCGCTGAAGATCGGCAATCTCTGGCCGCTGATCATCTGGCACTGGTTGTGGGATCTGGTGCTGTTTTCCACCGATGTGCTGGGGGGGTTCCAGCCTTTTGCATTTCTGGGTCTGCTGTTTCAGGCGGTGATCAGCCTTTGGCTATGGCGCGACGTGATGCAGAAAAGCTAGCGCCGCGCTTCGTGTTCATAGCGTTTCTGGGCGAACACCTCGTTCCGATCGGCCTTTTGCTGATCAGACAGGGCGGTTTCCACAAAATCCAGATGCGCCTCGATCGCGGCTCGGGCGGCGTGTGGGTCGCGCGCCTGCAGGGCGGTGTTGATGGCCCGGTGCTGGTCCAGCAATGTGTCCCGTGTCGTCCGCTGTTTGAACATGATGGACCGATTGTAGAACACGCCTTCGCGCAGCAATTCATACATTGACCGCATCATGTGCAGCATGATGATGTTGTGACTCGCCTCGATGATGGACAGGTGGAAATCAGCGTCCAGGTTCGCTTCGTCCGCCGGATTGCGCTTTTGATGCGCGGTTTCCATCTTCTGAAAGATCGTGTCGATGACCTTCAGGTCAGTGTCGCTGGCCAGCCGGGCCGCGCGCTCTGCCGCCAACCCTTCCATGTCGCGGCGGAAACTGAGGTAGTCGAACACCGCCTCGTCATGGGTGGCAAACAGCTTGATCAGGGCGGGGGCAAAGGCTGATCCCAGAACGTCGGCCACGTAGACCCCTGCACCGGCCTTCGATGATAACAGGCCGCGATCCTGTAGGTCCGCCAGCGCCTCACGCAGGGAAGGCCGCGATACGCCCATACGTTCGCTGAGTTCGCGCTCCGATGGCAGGCGTTCGCCGGGGCGCAGAATGCCGCGCAGGATCAATCCTTCGATCTGGCGGATGACGCCATGGGACAGTTTTTCCTGTAGAACGGGTTCGAACGGCATCTGCATACCCCTGCTATTGGTCAGATTATATGACCGATTGCGGGAGTTTCACAACAAAAAAGGGGCCGCCATAGGTGACCCCTTCGTAATCCCGCGAGGCAGGATCAGTTCGGTGTGATGATGATCTCAACCCGGCGGTTCTGCTGACGACCGGCTGCATTGAGGTTGGACGCAACGGGCTGGTTTTCACCAGCGCCAAGCGACCGGATGCGCGTGGCGGAAACACCACCGTTGAGCAGCACAGCAGACACAGCCTGCGCGCGGCGCTGCGACAGATCCTGGTTGAACTCAGCCGAACCGGTGTTGTCCGTGTGGCCGATCACGTTGACGGTCGTGTTGGGATATTTGTTCAGGGAGTTGGCAACGATCCGCAATTCGCGTTGCGAGACGGCCGAAACTGAAGTGCTGTTAGTGGCGAACAGCAGATCCTGAGACAGGACAACCACAAGGTTGCGCCCGTTGTTGGACACGCCCACATCATTGCGCAACTGGCGGCGCAACTCTTCTGCCTGGCGGTCAAGGTTGTTGCCCACGGCAGCACCCACACCTGCACCAAGCGCGGCCCCGATCAGGGCAGATTGGTTGCGTTCGCGGACGGTGCCATCGTTATTGGCCAACGCGCCGACAACAGCACCGCCAAGTGCGCCAATTGCTGCGCCTTGCTGCGTGTTCTGGTTGGCGTTTGGACCTGTTGGATCACATGCGGCGACCAGCGTCATCGCTGAGGCGGCAAATACGAGTGGGAGTTTTGAAAACATCATTGTCTTTGTTCCATCTGAATGGGTGCGCTGAAAAGCGCGGGTGAATATGTGAGCTTATGCCCATCTTTCAGATGATATCCAATAACGCAGACTCAATTGGCCGGATTTTGCCGGTTTGTGATCACGCGGCTGAAACATCTGCCCGTGCGGATTCCCAGGCCAGCATGGCGCGCTTGACCGGCAGACCCCAGTGATATCCACCCAGACCACCCGATTTTCGCAGTGCTCTGTGACAGGGAATCAGCCAGCTGACCGGGTTGCGCCCGACAGCGGTGCCGACGGCGCGCACCGCCTTTGGATTGCCGATGGACTGAGCGATTTCTGAATAGGTGGTGACATGTCCCGATGGGATCGCCAGCAGCGCCTCCCACACCTTCAATTGAAAGGGGCCCCCGATCATATGCAGCTTGGTTTCTCCGGTCATGCCAAGGGCGGCTGTCGCCCATGGCCGTAGGAACGTGGGGTCTTCGACGAATTTGGCTTTGGGCCAGCGTGATTTGAGGTCGGCCATGGCCGGTTCCGGCCCTGCTTCAGCGGCAAAGGCCAGCCCGCAAATTCCGCGGTCGGTGCCCATCACCAGCGCAGGTCCGAATGGGCTTTCAAACCAGCCCCAATAGATTGTCAGGTCGGCCCCGTCCCGGGCGTAGTCGCCCGGGCTCATCGCCTCCCACCGCACAAAAAGGTCGTGCAGGCGGCCCGACCCGGACAGGCCCACCGCATGGGCGGTTTCTAGCGTTGTGAACCGTTCCTGGAGCAGGGATTTCGCATGCGCCAGCGTCAGGTACTGTTGATAGCGCTTGGGCGATACGCCGACCCATGTGGAAAAGAGTCGCTGGAAATGCGCCGGACTCATGTTCATGTCCGATGCCAGATTGGCCAGTGAAAGGGGCTGGTCGCCTGCCGCATCGATGGCTTCGATGGCGCGGCGCATGACCTGATAATGATATGTGTCTGTCTGTTCCATACTGTCCAAACTAGGGATGTGGCCCGCGTCTTGCGACCCGGAAATTGCGCATCTTTTGCTTGCTCGTTCCGGTCCCTGCAGGCATATGGGGCGGAATGCCAAAACAGCTTGATTATCACACGATCCGCGAGATCTTTGAACGGTTCCACTATGCCGAGCCTGAACCCAAGGGTGAGCTGGAGCATGTGAATGTCTATACGCTGGTGGTGGCCGTGGCCCTGTCAGCGCAGGCCACCGATGCAGGGGTGAACAAGGCCACGCGCAAGCTGTTCCAGATCGCCGATACGCCGCAAAAGATGCTGGATCTAGGGCTGGACGGACTGACGGAGCATATCAAGACCATCGGTCTGTTTCGCCAAAAGGCCAAGAACGTCATCAAGATGAGCCAGATTCTGGTCGATGACTATGATGGCGAGGTTCCTAATTCACGCGCGGCCCTGCAATCGCTGCCGGGGGTGGGCCGCAAGACGGCCAATGTGGTGCTGAATATGTGGTGGAAACAGCCCGCGCAGGCGGTCGATACCCATATCTTTCGGTTTGGCAATCGCAGTGGTGTTGCCGTGGGCAGGGATGTCAACGCGGTCGAACGCGCCATCGAGGATCATATTCCCGCCGACTATCAACTTCATGCACACCATTGGATGATATTGCACGGGCGTTATGTCTGTGTGGCGCGCAAACCCAAATGCGCGGCGTGCCTGATCCGCGACCTGTGTCAATTCGAGGACAAGAATTTATGAGCAATTACGATGTGATTGGTATCGGCAACGCGATTGTCGATGTGATCAGCCATGCCGAGGATACGTTTCTTGATCACATGGGGATCGAGAAGGGGATCATGCAACTGGTCGAACGGGACCGGGCCGAGGTGCTTTATGCCGCGATGCGCGATCGGACGGAAACGCCGGGCGGATCGGTGGCCAATACGATTGCGGGGCTTGGCAGCCTTGGCCTGTCGACGGCGTTCATCGGCAAGGTCAAAGATGACGCGCTAGGTCGGTTCTATGCCAAGGGGATGGAGGATGCGGGTACCGCCTTTCCCAACCCGCCAGCACCAGCGGCGGATGCACCGACATCGCGGTCGATGATCTTTGTCTCGCCTGATGGCGAGCGGTCAATGAATACCTATCTGGGCGCGGGCGCTGATCTGGGGCAGGGCGACGTGCCGCATGATATGTTCGCAGGCGGCAAGATCTTGTTCCTCGAAGGGTATTTGTTCGACAAGCCCGACGGTAAAACGGCCTTTGCCGAGGCTGCCCAGCAGATGAAAACTGTCGGGGGCAAATCAGGCATTACGCTCAGCGATCCGTTTTGCGCGGACAGGCATCGTGCCGATTTCCAGCGGCTGATTGCCGAAGAGATGGATTTCGTGATTGGCAATATCGATGAATGGACAACGCTTTATCAGACCAAAGACCTCAACGCCGCCTTGGATCAGGCGATTGGCCATTGCGAAACCGTGGTGTGCACCTGTTCTGGTGACCCGGTCCTACTGCGGCGCGGTAATGAACGGGTCGAGGTGCCGGTGAAAAAGGTCGTGCCGGTTGATGCGACCGGTGCGGGTGACCAGTTTGCCGCCGGGTTCCTTTATGGTTATGCCACAGGACAGTCGCTTGAGATTTGCGGACGGATGGGTGTGACAGCGGCGGCTGAGGTGATCGGCCATGTCGGCCCGCGCCCCAAGGCCGACCTCAAGGCGATGTTTGCGGCGCAGGGACTGATCTGAGCCAGAGCGCGTCAAGCGCGTCGATGGTGGCAGGGTCGAACCTCTCCTCTTCCTTCCAGTATTTGCCGGACGGGACATAATAGTCGAGACGGTCTTCCTCGGTCAGGGCGGCCTGCGCGACGCCGTTGTCATAGGCCAATGGCACAGCACTCGCCGCCGCGTCCGGCGTGCTGCGGGGGAAAACTAGCCGGCTTTGGTCCGTTGACAGGTTGACCATGGCGCATCCCTGCCGGGCGGCCATGACCATCAGCCGGGCCGATTTCGCCTCAAGCGACCGCAGGGTGACATCCGCGCGCAGCGGGTCGGCGGTGCCTGTGCCGTAGAAATGGGTGTTGGACGTCTGGGCATAAACCATATCGCAGCCCAGCAGGGCGATGACCCTCGGCTTGAGCGCTGCCAACGCCCAGTAGGATGCGGTAAAGGCCATGGTTCCGCCCGCATAGACAAACCCGCCATAGTCATTTTGCAATGGCACATAGTCCGAGGCACGGATGATACGTTGATGGGCTGCCAGATCAGCGGGCTGGCGTTCCGGCGGAAAATCATCCGGATGGATCAGATCATCCCAGTCCGGGCGGACCGCCCAGGCATTGTTGATCGCCACGATGCGGTCAAAGGGCGCCTTGGACCAGGATCGGCAATTCACCACGTTAGGGCCACTGCCCAGAATCAGAACGACAGTCACCCCGGTTTTCTCCCTCCAGCTACGCGCTCAGGTACTTAATGCAGGCTTGGCGACTGTCGAGGCGGACGCGATAAACTTTCATGCCTCCGGCGGGGATATTTACGCTCGGAAGAAGAGGGAATCCACCGCTGTTGTCACCCGAAGGCACAACAGCGGCTTCTTCGTCGGCGGCCATCGGCATCCCTGCCTGTACCGTATGACCATAAGAAGCGGACTCTGCTAATTTTCGGTAAATCTGCTCTTCTTCCGAGCATAAATATCCTCGGGGGTGAGGCCGCAGGCCGAGGGGGCAGACAGTCCCCTTTTTGTGGCGGCAAAGCCGCAACTACTGGCCCAGTTTCGCGTGCACCTCGTCCAGATCAATCTCGCCAATGGGCATCTTGTTGGCGGGGTTTTCGAAATCGTATTTGAAGATCTGGAAATCCTTCTTGTAGATTTCATAGACCAGATGCATCGACAGATCGTCGAAGTAATCCTCGACCGGGTGGGCGCGTTTGGGGCCGTGCCCTTCGCTTTCGTTGAAACGGGGAATGTCGGACAGGCTGATGGGATGCGCCGTTTTGATACCGTTCAGGACATCCTGCATGCCGTCGTTGAACTTTTCCGTCCAGAAGATTTTATCATAGCGCCCGCCATTCACGATGAACGTGCTGATATGGCCGGACATGGCCGACCAGTGAATGTCGGGTTCCATCGGGCGACGCCAGCGGATCGTGTCGCGGGCGAACAGAAGGAAGCGCCGGAAGCTTTTGATCTGGTCAAATTCGAAGCCGGTATCGGGATCGCCCACCTCGATCCCGTATTTCTGGATCAGCAAGGGGACAAGATTGCCCCGGTAGCGTTTGCCGTTGCGCTGGATGCCGCAGATCTTGTCAAAGAAGGATGACAGGATGCGGGTGTAGGGGTTGCGCACACAGGTGAACGCATAGCTTTTGTGGTCTTTGACATTCCGGCTGATTGCCTGCTGGCTGTCTTCCAGCGCCCATTTGTGGATCCCCGATTTGGCGTCGTGAATATCACCGTCGAAGAATGTGCCGTGGTCAGAGTAATACATGATTTGGCCAATGGTTGAGCAGGCGCATTTGGGCACTACGCGGTACACTACGCTTTCGCTTGTCGTCATCCATGTGCCGGGAAAACCCATCTTGATCCACCTTGTGCTCGGCCCTTATGCCACTAAAGAGCAAAGAAACCCTGTATATTCAACGGGTCTTCACGTTATGACAGGTAAAACGCGATGAACCACCGGGACAGAACCACGATCAATGGCCAGAATTGCCTTTATCCTTCTCTGCCATAAGAACCCTGAAGCCATCGTGCAGCAGGCCCAGCAGTTGACGGCTGTTGGTGATTATATCGCGATTCATTTCGATGCCTCATCGTCGGCGACTGATTTTACCACGATCCAGACGGCGCTGGCGGACAACCCGAATGTTGTTTTTGCCAGGAAACGGGTGAAATGCGGTTGGGGTGAATGGAGCCTTGTGCAGGCCACCCTGCATGCGGTCGAGGCTGCGGTGGATGCCTTTCCCCGCGCCAGCCATTTCTACATGGTGTCCGGCGATTGCATGGCGATCAAATCGGCCCAGTATACGCATCAGTTTCTGGACGACCACGATAGCGATTTCATCGAAAGCTATGATTATTTCGACAGCAATTGGATCAAGACCGGCTTCAAGGAAGAGCGGCTGATCTATCGTCATCTGTTCAATGAACGTACCCAGAAATGGCTGTTTTACAAAAGTTTCGAGTTGCAGCGCCAGTTCCGTATCACCCGCAGCGTGCCGGATGATCTGCAGATGATGATCGGCAGCCAATGGTGGTGCCTGCGCCGCCGCACGATCGAGATGATCCTTGAATTCGCCGCCGCGCGTCGCGATGTGATGCGGTTCTTTCGCACCACATGGATCCCGGATGAGACGTTTTTCCAGACCCTGACCCGCCATCTGGTGCCGGGCCGCGAGATCGAAAATCGCACCCTGACATTCCTGATGTTTTCCGATTACGGGATGCCGGTGACGTTTTATAACGATCATTACGATCTGTTGCTGGGGCAGGATGCGCTGTTCGCTCGCAAGATCAGTGGCGAGGCGCAGGAACTGCGCGACCGGCTAGGCCAGCTTTATGCCAGCGACCAGAAGGATTTCGTGATATCCAACGAAGGCCGCAACCTGTTTGCCTTTCTGACCGGGCGCGGACGGATCGGGCGCCGCTATGCCCCGCGGTTCTGGGAAGATGGCGCATCGCTTGGCCGTGACCGGGAGTTGCTGATTGTGGTGTGCAAGAAATGGCATGTGGCGAAACGGCTGGTTGCCGCGATCCGTCATCATACGAATGTGCCGGCCATGGAATATCTGTTCAACGAAGATGACACGCCGCTGCCTGATCTGGGCGGGATCGAAAACACGCTGGAAAAACGCGCTCGTCACCGCCGTGCCTTGATGCGTCTGCTGTTTGACCATTACGAAAGCGACCGGCTGGTGATCTGTCTGGACACGGCCAATATCGACCTCATGCATGATTTCTTTTCGGACCGGTCGATTACGCGCCTGCTGGAAATCGAATGCAGTTTTGATGACGTCTATCTGGCCGGTCATGCCAGACGGATCGGTCTGGCCGGGCAGGAAACCAGTGATGAAACCATGGCCCGCCTGCTGCCCACGATCCGCCATGACATGATCTATCAGCGGGATGCGATCCGTGATGCGAATTTCCCCAACACGACCCGCATGCGCGAACGCGCCAGTACGGATGAAAATGCCGCCGCCCTGGCCCAGTTTCTGAGCGTGAATGGCGATACCGCTCGCACGCTGGCCGAAACCCCATATCTTTTTGTTGATTAAGGATCCCGATGGAATACGACTACGACGATCAGAATATCTTTGCCAAGATCCTGCGCGGTGAAATCCTGAACAAGACGGTTTACGAAAACGATCACGCGCTGGCCTTTCACGATATTCAGCCGCAGGCGCCGGTGCATGTGCTGATCATCCCTAAGGGTCCTTATGTCAGTCTGGATCATTTCGCCCGCGATGCGTCACCCGACGAACAGGCCGGGTTTATGCAGGCTGTGGCCGAGGTGTGCCGGTTGACGAATGTGGATGATGGTTTCCGGGCGATCAGCAACACCCGCACCCATGGGGTGCAGGATGTGCCGCATTATCACATGCATATCATCGGTGGGCGTCAGTTGGGCCGGATGCTTCAAGGTTGATCAAAATTCCAGAATTTTGATCATGCCTCCGGCGGGAGTATTTGAGGAAGAAAGAAGATCATGTGCGGCGCGATGTGAGTGACAGGAAAACGTCCTCCAGATCAGCCTCTTGCGTTTTGACGTCCTTGATCGTGATCCCGGCATTCCGCACGATATTCAGCACCACGTCAGCCGGGGTGCTGGTGCTTTGATAGGTGAAGGTCAGCGTGCCGTTGTCGTGCCTTTGGCCTGTGATCGTGTCGGGCAGGTCCGGCAGATCAGCAGCCGTTTCCGGCGTGATCACCAATGTCTTGCTGTCCAGCCGCCCCAGTAGGTTCGCCGTGCTGTCGCGGATGATCACCTCACCGTGGTTGATGATGGCGATGTCGTCGCACATCGCTTCGGCCTCTTCCAGGTAGTGGGTGGTCAGGATGATGGTCATGCCTTCATCATTCAGCTTGCGCACGTTCTGCCAGAGCATGTTGCGCAACTCGATATCGACCCCGGCGGTCGGTTCGTCGAGCACAAGGATTTGTGGGCTGTGGACCAGCGCCTTGCCCAGCAAAAGCCTGCGCCGCATCCCCCCGGACAGTGATCGCGCATAGGCGTCGGCCTTGTCGGTCAACCCGATCAGGTCGAGGATTTCGGCTGTCTTGCGCTGGGCCTTGGGCACGCCGTAAAGCCCCGCCTGCACGTCCAGCGATCCGGCGGGGGTAAAGAACGGGTCCAGATGCGGTTCCTGCGGCATGATCCCGATGGCCGCGCGAGACTGGCGCGGGTTCTTGTCCTGATCGAACCCCCAGATTTTGACCGATCCCGCGGATTTGACGACCAGTCCGGCCAGAATGTTGATCAGTGTCGATTTGCCCGCCCCGTTCGGCCCAAGCAGGCCAAAGATGGAACCGCGCGGGATGTTCAGGTCAATGCCTTTCAACGCCTCCTTGGCCGGGCTGCGGCCGGTGGCGGCGTAGGTCTTTTTCAGGCCCGAAATTTCTATGGCATTGTCTGTCATGCTGGTCTTTTCCCTTGGCCGCGGCTGCGGTATGTATCACCCGATCTAAGGCGGGCGGTGCCCCGCGGCAACCAGACAGGACGTTTCATGACAACTCCCGCCCCGGAAATCCGTATCGTGCATGACTGGCGTGTCGCCTGTGACGGGGGTGAGGGCGCGCTGGGCCATCCGCGCGTCTGGCTGCAGATCCCGCAGGAACATGGCTGGGTCGAATGCCCCTATTGCGATGCAAAGCTGATACACAAGGAATTTGAGGGTAAGGTTTAGGGCCGGGACGCGATCCTAACTCATCGGGATTGGGCCGCTGTTGCAGGGAAGTGCGGGGCCGACGGCGCCGTCTTTGGTCAGGAACGCCAGGACATTGGTGCCTGACCAGACCTGGATGTTGCGCCCGCGCGTGTCATTACCGCGCCCGATGACGGTGCCGGTTTCGTTGTCCTGTGTGTGATAGAGGACGCGGATATCGGTGCCATCTTCGCAGGTCATCTTGGCAATGCCGGCCCCCATGGGTCCATCGGATGTCCATGTGCCGGTGCAAGTGACCCCGTCCGATATCTGACCGGTGACCGCACCTTCGTTCCAGCCGCGTGCCTGCCCGTCGAAATAGAGGCCCTGATCGCCGACACAGGCTACCGTTCGCACGCAGTTTTCGGCGCTGTAGGGGATGTTTTCGCAGGTGGTGTCCGCATGGACGCCCCACGGAAGGGTGATACAGATGGTCACTGGAAGGATGAGGCGGATCATGGCAAAACCTAAATCAAGCAAATCAGGGGTGACACTATGACAACGAAATTTGGCAAAGGCTGTCATCTGCATCTGATTGATGGTTCGGCCTTTATCTTTCGTGCCTATCATGCGCTTCCACCGCTGACACGCAAGTCTGACGGGCTGCCGGTGGGGGCTGTCAGCGGTTTCGTGAACATGTTGCAGCGCTATGTCGATGGAAATACCGGTGACGATGCGGCGACCCATGTGGCGGTGATCTTTGACAAAGGCAGTCATACGTTCCGCAATGACATGTATGATCAGTACAAGGCGAACCGGGATGAGATGCCGGAAGATCTGCGCCCGCAGATCCCGCTGACCCGGACCGCGACCAAGGCCTTCAACATCGCCTGCGAGGAGATGGAAGGGTTCGAGGCGGATGATATCATTGCGACCCTGTCGCATCAGGCGCGCGATGCGGGGGGGCGGGTGACGATTGTGTCGTCTGACAAGGATTTGATGCAGCTGGTCGGTGACGGGGTCGAGATGCTGGACCCGATGAAGAACAAGCGGATCGATCGTGACGGTGTGCTGGAAAAATTCGGGGTCGGGCCAGAGCGGGTGGTCGATGTGCAGGCTCTTGCCGGTGACAGCGTGGATAACGTGCCGGGTGCGCCGGGCATCGGGATCAAGACCGCGGCATTGCTGATCAATGAATATGGCGATCTGGAGAGCCTGCTGGACCACGCGGAAGAGATCAAACAGCCCAAGCGCCGCCAGACGCTGATAGACAACCGCGAGCAGATCGAACTGTCCAAGAAGCTTGTGCAGCTTGATTGCGACATGACGCTGGAATTCAGCCTTGATGATCTGGAGGTGAAGGAACCCGACGCCGATGTGCTGATGGGTTTTCTGGCCGAGATGGAGTTTCGGACGGTCACCAAACGGATTGCCGAAAAGCTGGGGGTTGAGCCCCCCGTGATCGAGGTCAAGTCCGCCCCGTCCGAGGATATCGCGGCACCGGAGGTCGTGGATTTTGATCCTGACGCTTATGAATGCGTCCGTGACGAGGCCGCGCTGCAGCAGTGGATCGACCGTATTCGGGAACGGGGTTATGTGGCTGTTGACACCGAAACGACCGGTCTGAATGAAATGATCGCCGATCTGGTTGGCATTTCCTTATCCGTCGATGCCGGTAAGGCCTGCTACATCCCGCTGACGCATAAGGCTGCATCGTCCGATGATTTGTTCGGGTCCGATGACGTGGCCGAAGGGCAGATGGATTTTGAAAAGTGTCTGGCGCTGCTCAAGCCGGTGCTTGAGGATGATGCAATCCTCAAGATCGGGCAGAATATGAAATACGATGCCAAGATCTTTGCCCGTCTTGGCATCACAGTGGCCCCCATCGATGACACCATGCTGATGTCCTATGCGATGCATGCGGGCGAACATAATCACGGCATGGACGCGTTGTCGGAACGCTATCTGGGCCATACGCCGATCCCGATCAAGCCGCTGTTGGGCACAGGAAAATCCGCGATCACCTTTGACCGGGTGCCGATTGACGATGCGGTGAAATATGCGGCGGAGGATGCTGATATCACCTTGCGCCTGTGGCAGCAGTTCAAGCCGCAACTGCACGTTAAACGGGTCACCACGGTTTATGAAACGCTGGAGCGTCCGCTGGTGCCGGTGCTGGCACAGATGGAAATGCACGGGATCAAGGTGGATCGTGATACGCTGTCGCGGATGTCGAATGCCTTTGCCCAGAAGATGGCCGGGCTGGAGGATGAAATCCAGCAGATGGCCGGGCGTCCTTTCAATGTGGGCTCACCCAAGCAACTGGGCGAGATCATGTTTGATGAAATGGGGCTGACATTGCCGGATGGGAAAACGCCGTCCAAAGGCAAGACCGGGGCCTATTCCACCGGTGCTGACGTTCTGGAGGATCTTGCCACAATCCACGATCTACCACGGCGCATTCTGGACTGGCGGCAATTGAGCAAGCTCAAATCGACCTATACCGATGCACTGCAGGAACATATCAACGCCGAAACAGGGCGGGTGCACACGTCCTATTCCATTGCCGGGGCCAATACCGGGCGGCTCGCCTCGACCGATCCGAACCTTCAGAATATTCCGGTGCGCACCGAGGAAGGGCGGCGTATCCGCGAGGCGTTTGTCGCAGAGCCGGGCAAGGTTATCGTCAGTCTGGATTACAGCCAGATCGAGCTGCGGATTCTGGCGCATATTGCGGGTATTGATGCGCTGAAGCAGGCGTTTCTGGATGGGATTGATATTCACGCCATGACCGCGTCGGAAATGTTCGATGTTCCGCTGGAGGACATGACGCCGGAAATCAGACGGCAGGCGAAGGCGATCAATTTCGGGGTGATCTATGGCATCTCGGGCTTTGGTCTGGCGCGCAACCTGCGCATCCCCAGAGGCGAGGCGCAGGGGTTCATCGACCGCTATTTCGAACGCTTCCCGGGCATCCGCAAATACATGGACGACACGATCGCCTTTGCCAAAGAGACAGGTTACGTCCAGACGCTGTTTGGCCGTAGAATCAACACACCGGAAATCAACGCAAAGGGACCACATGCCGGTTTCGCCAAACGTGCTGCCATCAACGCGCCTATTCAGGGGACGGCGGCGGATGTGATCCGGCGTGCGATGATCAGGATGCCTGCTGCCATAGCAGACCTGCCTGCAAAGATGCTTTTGCAGGTACATGACGAATTGTTGTTCGAAGTTGAGGCCGGTGCGACAGACGCGCTCATTGATGCGGCGCGGCAAGTCATGGAAAATGCCAGCGACCCGGCGGTGAAGCTGGATGTGAAGCTCGCTGTCGACGCGGGACAAGGAACGAACTGGGCCGAGGCCCATTAAAGGGGAAAAGAATGCGCTATTTGACGGTTGTTATGGGTCTTGCCTTGGCAGGACCCGGTGCGGCGCAGGGTGGTACTTTCCTGTCAGCAGACGGTAGCGAGTTTGAGTTCGAAAGAAACCGCCATGGTGCTGTGCTGACATCTGTTGAACCGCAGTCGCAATCCGTCTTTGCAGGTGCTGGCGCTACCCCGCGATTTCGGCCGGGCGAGGTGTTGTATCTGGGACGGTCCTGTGACGCATTCACCCGCCAATTCGGGGATGGCACATGGAACGCGACGGAGGATGGGGTGCTGGTGGAATTTGGCCCTGTTCGGCTTGCGTTTCCGGGTCAGGACATGGATATCACATCCGGCGATCGCTGCCGGATGTGACGTTGCCGCCGGTAAGATGGGTTTAAACCCATCTTACGATGTAGCGTCTCTTAGTTTACGGATTTGGCTTCGACCAAGTTGGCATCGGTCTTGCCGGATGACGCGATTTCGATGCGGCGTGGCTTGAGTGCTTCTGGCACTTCGCGCACCAGATCAATATGCAGCATGCCGTTTTCGTGGCTCGCGCCGGTGACGCGCACATGATCTGCCAGATGGAACCGGCGCTCAAAGGCCCGCGTGGCGATGCCCCGGTGCAAATATGTCCGTTCGGCATTGTCTTCGGCTTTGCGCGCGGTCACATGCAGTGAGCGGTCCTTCACCTCAATGGCAAGGTCATCTTCGGAAAAGCCGGCGACGGCAATCGAAATGCGCCAGGCGTCATCTGAAGTTTTTTCGATGTTGTAAGGAGGATAGCTGTTCTGGCCGACATCGCTGGCAAGCGCGCGATCCATCAGATCGGCAATCTGGTCAAAACCAACGGTGGCACGGTACAGTGGGGTGAGATCAAAACTACGCATAGTGGTCATCCTTTATGAAGCGATAACAGTGGTTTGGCCTTCCCGTCACGGGACAGGCAGTTTGCGTCGGACCCCATCATTGGCGATCCGACAGCATATATTTGGGAAAGGGAAACAAGGGTTTCAAGACCCTTCAAAGAGCCTCGTTCAGTTTGAGCGTACGAATTTTGCGCCAGTATCATTGCGTTCGCCGAAACCCATCAGTCGCTGGGTGCCACCCGGTCTGGCGGGACCAAACGCCGCAAAATGCGCAAGCAGTTCTGACAACGGGCCGTTCAAGGAGGTGCCAAGTGACACCTTTTCGCCATCCACCTGCGCCATGGCCGAAATGACCGAGGCGATCCGCGTTTCCCCATTCTGCATGATGAAAACGGGTGAGCCGCTGGAGCCATATTCCACATCGCATGTCATGACGATCACGCCGGTTTGCCGGCCCAGCACGCTGCAGACCTCTTGCAGGCTGGCGGCCCCCTCACGTCCGCGCCCATAGGACACCACGCCGACCTGATCCCCCGTCAGGGGGCGGGGCGCAATCAGATAGGGCCGGATGCGTGTTGACCGGATCGGTTGGGCCAGTTCCAGCACGGCGATATCAAGGGCCACCTCTGCCGGGTCAGCGCCTTGGTCACCGTCGTGATTATAGTCGGGATGGGCAAAGGCGCGTGAAATGCGCCGGGTCGCGGCAGCCCGCCCATCGCGCAAGCCTGCCCGGAATTCGAACCTTTCAGGTGAAATCAGGGACCCGTCAGTATCATAGAGGCAATGGGCTGCGGTCAGAATCAGCCGATCACGGATCAGGGCGGCGGTGCAAAACCCCTTGTTGCGGATATCCAGCCGGCCGACGCCTTCCCAGCCCTGGCTGTCCTGACGGGTCTGCAGGGTGACAAGCTCTGCGTCTTGCGCCTGAAGTCCACCGGCAGAGGCCAGTAAAAGAACAACCGAAAAGAAGAGGTGCCGCATCGTTTCATCCCGTTGGTTGATACGAGCATGAGAGAGAGTTACGGCAGGATTATGGCGTCATTTTAGCATTGGCACCTGTGGATGCTGTTTGCCTTCAGCAGTCAGCGCAGGCGGCTGCGGACCGCCTGTGGCCCAGTCGAGTAATTCGACCGTATGGACAATCGGCACATCCGTACCGCCGCCGATCTGCATCATGCAGCCGATATTGCCGGCCGCGATGATATCCGGTGTCAAAGCCTCTAATGTCTGCACCTTGCGATCCTTGAGCTGCTTGGAAATCTCGGGCTGCATCAGGTTATATGTGCCGGCGGAACCGCAGCACAAATGGCTGTCGGCGGGTTCGAGCACGGTGAACCCGGCCTTTTTCAGCAAATCCTTTGGATAGGTCTTGATCTGTTGCCCATGCTGTAGCGAACAGGCGGCGTGATAGGCGACCTTGAGTGTTCCATCGCCTGTCTGCGTCGGTTGCGATGGTGAGGTGTCAGCATCGGTGCCAGCGATAGCGGTCTTTGCGACATTGGGCTGTAACTGCGGTGCGTCGTCCGGCAGAAGATCAATCAATACTTCGCTGACATCTTTTGCGATGGCCGATATCCGCGCCGCATCATCGGCAAGCGGGTCATTGCGGAACATATGTCCGTAGTCCTTGACCGTTGTGCCGCAGCCGGAAGTGTTGATGACAATGGCATCAAGCCCCTCACCATCCATCTCGCGCGCCCATGCCTTGATATTCCTGGCTGCCGTCGCGTGGCTTTCATCTTCCTTGCCCATGTGGTGGGTCAGTGCGCCACAGCACCCGGCACCTTCGGCGACGACCACTTCGGCCCCCAGACGGGTCAGAAGCCGGATCGTCGCATCGTTGATGTCCGTGTTCAGCGCCTTTTGCGCGCAGCCGGTCATTAGTGCGACACGCATCTTCTTGTCTTTAGCCGGGAAGGTTTGCGGATCGTCATTGCGGCTGACCGGTGGGATCGTCTTGGGGGCCATTTCCAGCATTGCACGTAGGCGCGCATCAGGCATCAGTCGCGCAAAGGGCCGCCCGATCTTGGCGCCCAGCAGGGCCACACGAAACCGCATTGGATAGGGCAGAATACGCGCCAACAGCCAGCGCAGGGCGCGATCGGACCACGGGCGGTCGTAGTTTTTCTCGATATAGGCGCGGGCGTGATCGACAAGATGCATGTAATGCACGCCCGACGGGCAGGTCGTCATACAGGCAAGGCAGGACAGGCAGCGGTCGATATGTTTGACCGTTTTCTCATCCGGCTTACGCTCGTTTTCCAGCATGTCCTTGATCAGGTAGATGCGGCCACGCGGGCTGTCCAATTCGTCGCCCAGCACCTGATAGGTTGGGCAGGTGGCGGTGCAAAACCCGCAATGCACGCAGGACCGCAGAATCTCGTTCGAGCGGGCGATGCCGGGGTCCTTGAGTTGTTCAGGTGTGAAAGTGGTTTGCATCGGTAACGTCCTAAAGGAAATAGGCCAGGGTGAAGTAGAAACATGCCGCGCCAAGGATAACGATGGCGGCAAGCGGCAGGATGGGGCGGGATTGCGCAGTGTGGGCAGACCCACCGCTGCGGCGGATTTGGGTCAGGCAGGTCAGCCCAAAAAGCGCTGTGATGATCAGAAGCGCCATCAGGTCAATGCCGCGGAACATGCCGCCTTGCGGGTCGCCGCTGGGATTACTCCATGCGAAATAGGATCCCCAAAGGAACAAGAGCCCGACAAAAAGAAGGCCCAGAACTAGCCGTGCCTGTTTGCGCAGCTTCGGGCCGCGAAACAAGAGCAGCAGACAGCCGGCGATGAGCAGCAGATACATCATCAGGCGACAACAGCAGGCTTTGCCTGCATCAGGCCCGGGTTAAGGACGCCGCGCGGATCGAATTTTGCCCGCAGGCCTGCAGTGATGGCGGCCAAGGGTGCGGGTTCGGGATGGAAGGTCGGCGCGTTGACCTTGCCTCGGATCAGTGTTGCGTGACCGTCGAAAGGCCCTAGCTTGGCGCGCAAATCGGTGCCTTCGGGCATCAGCGCCCAGATTAACCCGCCGCCCCAGTCATATTGCACGGCATTTGCGCCCAGCCCGGCGGTCAATGCAGCAGCCGCAGATGGTTTGGCAGAGATGCGCCAGACATCGCCCGGCTGATCGGCAAAGGCGGTGACATCGCGGACCCACGCCCAGCCCTTTTTGCTACCATATCCATCGTCGGTGTCACCGATCTGAATGCTGGTTTCACCAAAAGAACTCAACAGATCGCGCAGCTTGTCAGCCCGATAAGTCACTGATTTTTCGAAACCTTCGATGCGGATCATGGTCACCGGGTCGCCATGCATGCTTTTGGGGAAATGAGCCACCCCTGTCGCCTCGAATGGTGAGCCGAGGGCGGCGGACATTGCCCTTATCGCAGTAGCATCGTCCAGCCCATGCAACAGAACGCAGCCTGTTGTTTCCACATCCGGCAACACCTTCAGCGAAACCTCTGTCAGCACTCCCAGCGTGCCGTAGGAGCCGCACATCAGCTTGACCAGATCGTAGCCGGTGACGTTCTTCATCACGCGCCCGCCATTCTTGATGATCGTGCCAGCTCCGTCCACGAACCGCACCCCAAGCGCGAAGTCGCGACAGGCCCCCACGGCAATGCGGCGTGGGCCAGACACGTTGGCCGCAACGACGCCACCAATGGTTGGTTCGCCCTTCGTACCCAGCAGACCGCGATGATCCATGGGTTCAAATGCGAGGCGTTGATTTTCTTTGGCCAGTTCCGCTTCGATTTCTGCCACAGGTGTGCCTGCCTTGGCCACGATGGTCAGCGCGCCGGGTTCATAAAGTGTGATGCCCGACATCTTTGAGGTGCTGAGCCCCGTGCCTTCGGTCTGCCCGATAGGCCGCGTGCCGCCGCCGGTAATGTGCAAGGGGCCGTTCGTGCCTGCGATGATCTCCGCAAGCTCGGCTTCGGATTGTGGTGTCATGTCAGTTCCTTACGCGGCGCGGCGCGATTGCGAGGTTGCGAGCGGAAACACCTTGGCGGCGTTCAGCAGCCATGCCGGATCAAACACGTCCTTGATGGCCATCTGCGCCTCCAGATCCTGCGGATCGAACTGCACATTCATCAGGTCGCGCTTTTCGATGCCGACACCATGTTCGCCGGTCAGGCAGCCGCCGACCTCAACACAGAGTTTCAGGATTTCGGCGCCGAATTCTTCGCAGAGTTCCAGATCACCGGGCTTGTTGGCGTCAAACAGGATCAGCGGATGCATGTTGCCGTCGCCTGCGTGGAACACGTTGCCCACATCCAACCCGAATTCCTTGGACATCTCGCCGATCCGTTTCAGCACGAAGGGCAGGGAGGACACCGGGATCGTGCCGTCCAGACACATGTAATCGTTGATCTGGCCCATCGCGCCAAAGGCGGATTTGCGGCCAAGCCAGATGCGACCGGCCTCGTCCGCGTCCTTGGCCTGCCGCAGTTCCACCGGATTGTGGCTGGCGGCGATTTTCATGATCAGGTCAAGCTGGTAGTCGATTTCGTCGTCGGACCCTTCGACCTCAACGATCAGCAGCGCCTCGCACATCGGGTATCCTGCCTTGGCGAAGGCTTCTGTCGCCTCAATGCAAGGGCGATCCATGAATTCGATGGCGACAGGCAGAACGCCAGCCTTGATGATGTCGGTCACGACCTGACCGGCCACTTCGGAACTGTCATAGCCCATCAAAACCGGCCGCGCGCCTTCGGGTTTGTGCAGGATGCGCAGCGTCGCTTCGGTCACGACGCCCAACTGCCCTTCGGACCCGCAGATCAGGCCCAGCAGGTCCAGCCCGCCCGCGTCCAGATGCGCACCGCCGATTTCGACAACGGTGCCGTCCATCATCACCATAGTGACGCCCATCAGGTTGTTGGTCGTCACCCCGTATTTCAGGCAATGCGCGCCGCCGGAATTCATCGCGATATTGCCAGCGATTGCGCAGGCCAACTGGCTGGACGGGTCAGGGGCGTAGAAAAACCCGTTCTGTTCGACGGCCCCGGTCACTGACAGGTTGGTGCGCCCGGTCTGTACGCGGATATAGCGGTCGTTGTAATTGGTTTCGATCACGGCGTTCATTTTGGCGACGCCAAGAATGACCGAGTCTGCCGTGGGCAGCGCCCCACCGGCGAGCGAGGTGCCGGACCCGCGGGGAACAACAGGCACGCCCATCTCGTGGCAGATTTTCAGAACCGCAGCGACTTCTTCGGTATTGGCTGGCAGCACGGCGCAGAGGGGCGGGCATTTATAGGCGGTCAGGGCGTCGCATTCATAGGCGCGGGTTTCCGAGATGTCGGAAATCACAGCGTCGCGTGGCAGTACGCCGCGCAGCCGTTCGACGATATTGTCCTTGCGCGACAGGACGCTGGCGCTGGGGGCTGGCATTTCCATCGGTCGACTCCCTGATCCGTATGATTGGTAAAAATATATTACCAATTTCAGGATATGGCAAGTCTGAACTCTAAAGGCTACACAATGGCTTATGCGATTGGTGGATCATATGGCCCTGCTGACGGCGCTGGACTGGTGTGCTGCGGGCCTGATTATTCTGTCTTGGTTTACAATTGGTTGGTGGATCGAGCATCCGGGGGCCAAGCACCCCTCCGTGACCGTACTCATGGGGGAACGCAGGCGTGAATGGATGCGCGTCTTTGTCACCCGTGACCCCCGCATTTTCGACAGTCAGATCCTGGCCAGCCTGCGACAGGGGACATCTTTTTTTGCGTCGACCTGCCTGTTGGCCATCGGCGGTGTTCTGGCGCTGGTGGGTAACACGGCCCCGCTGCAGGGGGTTGCGGCCGAGGTATCGGAAATGCCGGTTCCGGTGTTGATCTGGCAGTTGAAACTGGGGCTGGTGGCGCTGTTCCTGACCAATGCATTCCTGAAATTTGTCTGGGCGAACCGGGTCTTTGGCTATTGTGCGGTGATCATGGCCTCTGTCCCGAATGATCCAGGCGATCCAAAGGCTTATCCGCGTGCGGCACAGGCGGCAGAGCTGAACATCCGGGCCGCCATCAATTTCAATCGCGGATTGCGGAGCATGTATTTCGCGCTTGGTGCGCTGGCCTGGCTGATGGGGGGCTGGGCGTTGATCGCTGCGACCGCCATTGTGGTCTGGATCGTCTGGTCACGCGAATTTGCATCGATCCCACGCCGCATTCTGATAGAGGAAGACGTATGAAATACGCTGTTATTCTTGGTCTGTTCGCTGGCCCCGCCTTTGCTGATGGACCCGTGATCGAAGACGTGACCATTAGTGGTGATCGGGTCAATGTGACCTTGTCGCATCCGGATACTGGATGGGACCATTACGCCGATGGCTGGGAGGTTCTGGATGCCGATGGCAACAGCCTTGGGTTTCGCGAGCTTTTTCACCCGCACGTTGAAGAACAGCCCTTTACCCGGTCGCTGGGTGGCGTTCAGATCCCTGATGGGGCCACATCAGTCTTTGTCCGTGCCCGCTGCAATGTCGATGGGTGGTCGGATGACCTTTATGAGGTCAAGCTGACGGAATAGGCTGGTTTTTCCTTTCAGCTCAAACCCATGAAGGCTGACAGGACCGATTTCCAGTTCGTCGCGCCCAGTGTGAAATCGACCAGAATTGGCGCCAACAGAAATGCGTTGCGAAATGTGAACTTGCGCCAGAGGTTGCGATCGATGGGCCATGTCGGCATCGCCTCTACCTCTTGATGGCGCTTGGTCAGCAGGTCGAGAACCGCCTCGATCTCGTTCTGTTTGTCGATATTGGCGCTGTCCAGAAAGGCCGCACGCTGGGCGGAGTTCTGGCGAAACTCCTCATCCAGTTTGCGCCGCCATTCGCGTTTTTGTCGCATCATTTCAATATGAAAGCTGCCAAGCGGCAGAAAGACGGCCAGCGTCTGGACGATGATCGCAATGATCAAAAGCGCCAGATAGGGCAGGTACCAATGGGCGTAATTGTCCCAAAGTGGCAATATCCAGATCCAGATAGCCAGAAACGCAGCGGGTATCGTGGCAAAGGTCGCCTGATAGAAAAAGAAGCTGCCGACCGGCCTGAGGCCTGCAGTGCCGTCGGCGTGCCACGGATCAAGATGCAAGGCCACATCGCCAGTCTGGATCCGGCGGCCCAGGCGACCGAAACAGGCCATTTCACCGATGTAACCCCCTGCGATGAAACCAAGAATGATCTGAACAAGCGCCAGCGGCACTTGCATGGGCTGCCGGTTTGTCCACAGCACAAACGCCCAGGCAAGCGCCATGGCGGCTGCTGTCAGAAGCGCGCCGCGCAAGGCCCAGCGTTTGGCGTCCGCCGCAAAACTGGCCTGAAACCCGTCTTCCGACATCGCACCGGGCTGCAGCACGCCCCGGTCAAACAGGCGGGCGATGCAGCGGTGAAGTTTGGGTTTTATGCTATCCACAAAGGCGATGGACAGGGCAAACACCATCAGCCCCGACAATAGCATCCAGTCCCAGTGCCAGAGGTTTTCAGGCCTGCTTAAGTATCCGGGATCATAGGTGTTTTCCGCATCGATGCGATTGCAGGCCGGGTCAGGCGAAGGCAGATAGCAGGTGGGGTTGTTGGCAATGAATTCCGAAATCGCGACGACAAGAATGGCGAGCCATGTCAGGCCCACGATGATCCGGTTGGCCCGGGGGCTAAGCGGTGCGAATTGGGACAGAAACCCCTGTCCGCCGGTATTCAATGCCATCTGCTGCCTCGGTAAAAATTGAGGGCCGTCATGTAATATGCGCCGATCTTAGGCCAGAGACGGCGAAAAAGCCATGTCAGGCAATCCTGACCCCGGCGGCTTGGGGCGCGCGTGAACAAATGGATCGCGCAACGCGCGGTGGGGGCTGCAACGCGGGGCGTTCGGTGGGGGCGCGTGATTCGCGGAATAGCCAGTTAATACAGGGGTTCCGGCGATTTCGTCCTGTCGGCATCGCGTCGGATTTGCGTCGGCAAAGCGTCGGACCCTTTCGCGCAGATTTCCATGGTTAACGCGGCGGACGGGCTAAATCTTACCGTCGCGTTAAGGTTTGGCCCTTGATCCGACAGCGCGCCAATCACCCATTCTTGCCCATATTGTTGCCGTATTCATCCGCAACATGCGCGCAGGGATCAGGTTAAGGTGCAGATAATGGCCAGCACAGAACAGAACGAAGATTGCGTGTCCAAAAAACCCTGGAGCGAGGTGCTGAGCCGGTCGTTGAAGCTGTTTACCTTCAATGCCGCGCGTGAAGGCTGCAAGTCATTCGGGCGTGTTGTTTTCTACGTCATCCTCGGGATCATCGCGCTGATCGTGGCGACCTATATCATCGACAGTATCACCGGCTGGTTCAGTAGCTGGTTTGATTTCTGGCCGTTCAACCGAGGCGAAAAGGTTGTCGTCGTGGAAGAGAAGCGCAGCTGGTGGCCGTGGGGCGCGGAGGCGGCGACGGAGCCCGCGCCAACTGTGGAGCCAGAAGCGGAGACGCGCTGGTACTGCAAATGGAACCCGATCTGCTGAGTATTAGGTTTTTGATTGCAGGTCTGGTTTGCGAACAAAGCCGACATTTGCCCGTGCAGCATTCATGGCGTCGCTTGCTTGGCAGCACAGCGCAGTCACCTGACCGGCTTGTCATCGCAGCAATGGCGTGCGCCCAAAGATTCAGACGGCTCTTTGGTCTGACCACCCTTCGATCCGATAGAGGCTTGGTCGTCGGCCGATGAAATGCTGCGGGCCCAAGGGTATGCTTTTCGGAACGTCCTTCAGGGCGCCGTGAAACACCGACCATCTTCTGGGGTCACGCTTGGCGAGGTAAAAGAGGCTGCTTCCACAGGTTCCGCAGAAGCCGCGCTCGACAGGGGGCGAGCTGTTGAACCAGCGCAAGGCCGTTTCACCCGATGTGAGGGTGACGATTGTAAGGTCGATGCCGATGGCCGACGCCCCGTGCCAGCGACGGCAGTCGTCGCAGTGACAGACCTCGAAACGTGACGGAGTGGGCACGGTGAAGCGGATGGTGCCGCAGAGGCAGCGCCCCGATAGCATTGTCATTCTCTGTATCCTCGCAAGGTTGATCAGGGGCGGACGGCGATGTCGCCGCTGATGAAGACAGTCGGCGCGACGCTATCTGCAAAACCGTCCATCCCGACGACATGTCGGTCAACTGCCGCATCCACAGCGTAGACGAGCGGCACGAATGGATCCGGCTCCCGGATCATGACGACCAGCGGCACGTCGACGCCTTTCAGGTTCAAGGTTCCGGTGGCACGGTGGATGCCACCGGAGACGGTGACGATGTCATCGGACTGGAATGTCGCCTGCGGATAGGTGCTGCTGTCAAGCCAAGCCGCGCCGTGCATGATCGCATCCAGCAGCGCGTCGCCTGTCGTGGCTGATGCCGTTTCCACTGCGACCGCAACGGTTCGCGCATCGAGATCGACGTCCACGGACCAACTTTTGAACGATCCTGAGACGCTACGCGAACCAATCAGAACCTTGAAACCCAATGTGCTTTGTTCCTGAATGATTTCGAGGGCGAGACCCGGAGCGGCGAGACAGCAGGCAAGAAGCATAACGACAAGGCGCAAAACACTCCTCCTTTCGATGACGTGCACGAGGGCCGGAACACAGGCCCTCGTGCGTGCGGTTTACATCTCGACGTAGGTGCCGCCGTGAATATTGGCAAAGTTCCGGAAGTCGACGGCCAACGCCTCACCCACGGCGGCCGCAGCCTTGCCGCCCATATCCTGCGCTTCGTCGTAGTAGATACGCGTTGTGATCAGGGTACCGTCGGCACCCTTGTCCTCGAGCGTCCAGATGACGAAGAAGTCCTTGATCGGCAGGGGCACCGTGCTGCGCTCCATGTCGAGATCGTAGGCGATCATGCGGTTCTGCTCGACCGCGAAGATGCGTTCGTAAGCAGTGCCCGCACCGCCGACGAAATCGCAACGGCGCACCGAACCCGTGCCGAGCTCGCCCGGTGTCTCGGATGCCGAATGGTCCCAGGTCAGCTCTTCGATCTGAAGCGACCAGTCCGCATTGCCCGAGTGGACCAGCGGGAACGCTTCTTCGGGTGTCATGGGCAGCAGGAGCATCTGAACCGATTGTAGCGGCGCGTTGATATATGCGCCAAGGTAACCGCTGTCGTAGGTGTAGTCGGTGAGTTCATCGGTCGACGTGACCGATGGCATCGTGCCGTAGGTCGCGGTCCGTTCGGCTTCGATTTTGGGCATTTGCTGTGCATTTGCCGCTGTGGCGACAGTCAGTGCCAAGGCGAGAGTGAGTACATGTTTCATGGTCTTCTCCGTTCGGGTTTGAGGGTGAGGAAGCGCGGCCCATCGGGCCGCACCGATCAGGCCATTGCCTGGCGTGCCGTGATCGCCTTTTGGGACGCGTCGGCCTTTATCTTGCGGGGTGACGGGCGGCCTGTTTCTGCGTAGACCTTCAGATCGTCGATGGTTTCGGTCAGTGCCTTTTTGAACTGCATCTTCATCATCCAGCCCATGAGGATGTTCATGGGAAAGGCGATGTCGGCACGCAGCGTCATGCTGGCCTTGGTGCCGGTGCCGCTGGGTGTCAGTGTCCAAGTGTTGCGCAGACCTTTCATGAAGCCCGGCATTTTTGCGCCGGTGGCTGAGTAGGACACCACATGGCGGGCTTCGTCATAGGCCTCGATCGTTTCGGTGAAAGGGCCAAGAGAGGTTTCGCAGATGCGGCCTGCGGCCGGTGCCTGCGCGACCTTCGGTGTGCCGGGCCGTGCCCCGGAGACATAGACCGAACTGGCCCAGTCGCCCGCGGAGGTGTAGTTCGGGCCGACGATGTCCCAGACCTTTTCGAGCGGTGCATCGATTTGTTTCGAGATGGTCAGTTCCATGGTTCAGCCCACCACCTGACCGCCCATCGCATAACCGCCTTCGGCGGTTTCTTCGATATGAACGTTGATGAACTGCTTGATGTCGCCCTTACCGGACGTGGCGGCCACATCGTTGAGCCCGTCAGTCAGCCTAGCGACGATTTGAGCCTTTTCGTCCTTGGACCAAGCGGACTGGGGGACGGTGACGCGAATGGTTGGCATGTCGTTTTCCTTTGTTGATTTCGGATGTCGACAGGGTGCGCCTGTATCGGTAGTGTCTCAATGCAGGATTGTGCAGGTATGCCTGCACAGATGCAGGGTATGGATATGCGACCAAGTGAACGCCTCGATTGGGATGATCTGAAACTCATCCTTGCCCTCGCCGAAGCGGGCTATGTAAACCGCGCTGCCGAGAAATTGCGTGTTGATCCAACCACCATTCCGCGTCGTATCCGCCGATTGGAACGGCGCCTCGATCTCAAGCTGATCGAGCGGATCAAGGGTGGCGTGGTGCTGACCCAGGCCGCTGATGATCTCGTGCGTGTGGCCCGCGCCGTTGAAACCGGCGTAGACGATGCGCTGGCCGCCCCACTAGAAGCCCCGCCGGTGACAGGCACCGTGAAGCTGTCAGGGACAGATTTTATGCTGGACCTGCTCGCCGATGTTTTTGTCGAACTTCAGCGTCGGTTTCCGGGGCTCGTTCTCGACCTGAAACCGACCAACGCATATCTTAGCCTGGACCGGCGCGAGACCGATGTGGCCATTCGACAGGCCGAAAGCCCCCATGACGGGCTTGTCGGTCGCCGTTTGGCGCCGATACCGCTTGGCGTCTACGCGCCTCCGGGCTTGATCGACAAGGAAAATGGGAGGCCCTGGCTGTCCTGGACCTTGCCGCGCGGCGTCAGCGAGATCGATGAACTGATCCTGCAGCACGACCCGAAAGCCCGTATCGTGGCGCGTGTCGATAGCATGATGGCACAGGCCCGCCTGAGCACGCGCGGCATGGGATGCGCAATCTTGCCAGATACCTACGTTACCGCGCATCCCGAGTATTCGGCACTTCGTCGTATTGCGGATGGGCCGTCATATCCGGCCTGGGTCGTCACACATGAAGAACTGCGACATGTGCCTCGGATCCGCGAAGTCATGACCGCGATCGCGAACAAGTTCGCAGGCGACAAAACGGCTCCGTAACGCGGCAACCGTCATGACCCTGACCGATCTGGCCGCGAAACTCGACGCACCGGACGATGCGATCACAGGTATCACCGACGCCGGGTATTTCCTGCGGGCGCAAGCGCCTGACGCTTACGTTGGCGCCCTCACGACTTTCCTCAACTCACATCTGGAGAATTGGACAGCGGTAAAATGGGGTCGTTCATGCAACAATCAGAGCGATGCACTGGACCGCGAGATAGAGGGAGCCGAGGGAACCGCAGGTGAACCCGAGAATACGGATGAACGGGATACCAGTGTAATAGAGAAGGACAAATGCTGCGCGTCCAAAGACGACGATGGCCGCGGCAACAGCCGGCCCTTCGCCGGTCACGCCAAGAAGCGATACACCGACCAGAACCGGCACGATGTAGGCCGCTGATTCGACCTGGTTTTGGTAGGCCCGCTGAATCCGGAGGCCAAGCGCGCCACGTTCGATCATTGGCCGGTTGGATGAAAATCTATAGCCAAACCCCTGGCTCAGATAGGCGTACGCAATTTCGATTGTCAGCGCAGTCATAGTGACAAGCGCGAACCCCAAGAGTCAGTTTCAAAAGTCTTTTCTGTGATCTTTCTGTTGCGGTTTGGTCTACGTCATCGGTGTCAGCGCAATGAGATGGGAGGCATCGGGGTCCGTTGCCTCCTGGCGCGCCTTGATGAGTGGCTGATAATCCGGGTCGGCGTACCAGGCATCCAAAGCGGCCTGCGATGGAAAGCGCAGGACGGCTATCACGTTGGCCGATGGTTGGCCTTCGAGTGCCTTTATTTTCGGGGTAGCGACGATGGTCTCTACACCATGCCGCTCGTTGATGGCCTTCAGCGGCGCGGCATAGCCAGCCTGAAAGCTGGCCATGTCTTCTACGCGCAGTGATGCAAGGAGAAGCACTGATGAATGTGCGGTCATCTATGCTCTCCTTAACCCGGCAGTCGGTCAATCCAATCGCGCAAGGCGCGACCGATGGCTTCTGGGTGATCTTCCTGGACAAAATGCACGCCTGCGCCGAGGAAGACGTCCTCGAGGTTTGACGCATTTGCCTTTACGTATTCGACAACCGGCGGCGGCATCAGCGCACCAGGAGCGACATGCAACATCAGCTTTGGCAGGTCTGTCGAATAGAGCCATTCGCCGTTCGCAGTAATCACGGCTGCCGTATCCGCAGGCTCACCGGCAATGGGCACCTGACGTGGCCAGACCAATGTAGGTTTCCGGCTGTCCGGGGTCGGGAAAGGCGCACGGTAGTTATCCAGCACTTCTTGTGATAGCGGGGTCGCCACGGCCATTTTCCCCAGGACTTCTTCGACAAAGAAGTTGCCCTGCAGAACGGCTTCCTCCCCGGCGGGAGAGCGTAGCATACCAAAGAGCTGCGCGCTTGGCTCGCCCATCGCCTCTAGGCTGGGGGCAGGAAGTGCAGGTGGAATACCGGCCTCCATAAACGCGACGGCTTTCACGTTGTCCTCGTTCAGACGAGCATAACGCATGCCCAGAACCGAACCCCAGTCGTGGATGACTAGCGTGATGTTTTGGAGCCCGAGGGTTTCGATGAAACGATCCAGATACGCCGCATGATCCGCGAATGTGTAGTCGATATCTGGTTTGTCGCTGTCACCCATACCAATCAGATCGGGTGCAATGGCGCGGTACTGCGTTGTCACCGCAGGGATGTTGTCCAGAACGAAAGGAATGATGTTTCGCCACAGGTAGGATGATGTCGGGTTTCCGTGCAGGAACAGCACGACAGGGCCGGTGCCTTCGTCAACATAGGCCATCCTCGAGCCATTCACGTCGACGTACTTTTTCTCAAACGGCATATCGGTGGAGGGTGTGAAGCCTTCTGCGTGCGCGGGAAGCATGGCAGCAACGGCAATGGTCGCGGCGGTACCCTGTAGCAATATGCGGCGGGACATCTTCTGGGTCATCGTCGTCTCCTTATTATTCGTGAGTGGTGGATCAATCGACCTTGGTCGTCAGAAATGCATGAAGCTCGCGCACCAGCGCCTCAGGCTCATCGTCCTGCAAATAGTGCCGCGCCTTCTTGAATTCGGTAACAACGGCCTGCGGCAGCCGCTTCTTCCAGGCTGCCAATGCGCCGATTGGGATGAGAGGATCTTTGAGGCCCCAGAAAATATGGGCGGGTCCTTCGAATTGCTCGACAAACGGCCCTGTCTCATCGAGAAGGATCTGAGCTGCGGGGTGGGCCGTGTTGGTTGGGATCATGCGTGGGAAGGCCATGACGCCTGCACGCTCTTCGGGACCGCGAAAGATATCGCGATAAGCCCGCTTAACTGCACCCTTGCGCTCGGTCGCCGTGGCCATGGACATGATCTGCCGTTCGAAAAAGCCGAGGCGGCGCACCATGAAATCCCCCAGGCCTCGGGATCGCATCATCAACAGTGGTGGCGGCAGCTTCAGCCTTTCGGGGTTCATTCCATCGACGGGAGGGTAGAAACCAAACGTGTTCATCACGACAAGCGCCTTGATCCGGTCGGGATGGCGGGCCGCAACGCCCAGACCAATCGGGCCACCCCAGTCCTGCATGACGAGCGTGATATTGGTCAGATCGAGCTTGAGAATCAAAGCCTCAAGATGGTCGATATGCGCATTCAGGGTGTATGCAGCTTCATCGTCGGGTTTGTCCGAGAGGCCAAAACCGATGTGGTCCGGCGCAACGACGCGGCGATCAGAAGACAGCCCCTTTACGAGGGAGCGATACAGGAAGGACCACGATGGGTTGCCATGTACCACAAGTACAGGGGACAGATCATTTTTCGGTCCCTCATCAAGATAGTGCATCTGCCCCATCGGTGTCTGAATGAAGTACGACGCAAACGGGTATTCACCCTCAAGCCCGAGTTCTTCGATGCGCGGGTGCACGTCCTTTGATCTGTCGAGCATGTGAATTTCCGAACCAGCCGTGTTGCGTCGGCTCAGACTTAGCATCGCAAATTTGCAACATCACGTAGTGTGTTTGCAGCACATTGGTGCGATTTCGCAAGTGTGCGTCAGGTCTCGCCCAGCAGCGCCTGCTTGTTCCTGCGCAGGACATCTTCTGCAAAGCTCATGAACGCCTGGACGCGCGCGGTTCTGCGAAGATCGTTATGTGTCAGCAACCAGATGTCCCGACTTTTAACGGGCGGCTTTTTGCCTGCGCGCTGCAGTCTCGGATCGGCGTCTCCGAACAGGCATGGCAGGATCGCAAGGCCCAGCCCCTCGCGGGTCGCCGCCTGCTGCGCCGGGATGGTCGGGAAGACCCCCCAAACCGGACAGTTTGGAAACTCGGACGACTGCACCCATTCCGGTGCCCCTTGCATAGATTGCCCCCAACCAAGCCACCGATGGGTTTTCGGGCTACGCGACAGATACTCGGGCGTCGCATAGGCCGTTTCGGTATATGCATAGAGCCGCTTTCCCACCAAAGTCTCCGGTGGGTTGTTGTCCAGCCTCACCGCAAAATCCGCCTCGCGCCGCGCGACGTCCCGGATTGATAGCGATGTGTCAAACCGCAATTCCACGGATGGGTTTTGCTCCACGAAGGCCGGCAGTTCCGGCATGAAAAGCGAGGTCAGAAGAGGTTCGGGCATCGTGACGGTCAAAGGCCCGGACAGTTCATCATCCAGACCCGCGATGCTGCGCTCTGCATCGATCAGGGCTTCATCAAAAGTCTGGGCGACTGCGAAAAGCCGTTCTCCAGCCGCGGTCAGCAACAGTCCGTCCGGTGTGCGGTTGAAGAGGTTTGTCCCAAGGCTGGCCTCAAGGGATTCGATCCTGCGACCCACAGTGGTGTGGTGCACGCCGAGAGCGTCTCCCGCGCCACGAACGGTCTTGTATTGGACCACGGCCCGTAATGTTTTGATCTCTTCCCAATCCAAATCAGCCTCGCATTTTTGCACCGATTTTATGCCAATATGATACGTGTTGGTGCGAAAAAACACAAGTAGTCTGTCCAAAATCAATTTTTGGGAAGGATAGTGCGATGCCAATCACCGCTCAATTCGACACGCTCGGGGGCCCGGAAAACGTCAAGCTGATCGACACGGAGGTCACGCCGCCAGCAGCGGGTGAAGTCCAGATACGCATGCGTGCGGCGGGCCTCAATCGCGCCGAACTGCTCTACATTGCCGGACATTACTTGGTGCAGCCTCCTATTCCCGAGGCGCCTTTGGGCGCGGAAGGAGCGGGCGAAATTGTCGCCATTGGGGAGGATGTATCAGATTACTCAATCGGCGACAGGGTTTGTGTTCTGCCGATGATGAAGGGCCGTTGTGCGGGACGCTCCTGCCATTCAACACTTTTATTTTAATGGCCGCTTTGTATATTCCTCGGCTTCGGAAGGACTGTCTGCGTGGGTATTCATCGCAAGTTGAAGGAGGCAACGTTAACATCCAATACCTATGATCGGCAGATGAGGGCTTTGTCTTCGACCCGAGGAGCGATCCGGGCTGATTGCTGCAATGGAGCGTATGGATGGCTTCCAAGGCAAAGGCAGCGCTCGACATTCATCGAACAAATTGTTTTTGCGATCCGACGTTGGTTCGCGCTAAATGGCGAGATGGTTCCAAAGGCACTTCATGCATTCTGTCTGATCATGCGTCGCGGTTCATTGGTCGGGGCTGCGACCGATATGAACCTTAGCCAGCCTGCCGTTTCGCGCATGATCACCAATCTTGAACATGAACTTGGCTTCACCCTGTTTCACCGCGACAGGCGGGCGTTAAGACCCACAGACGAGGCGCGGCGCTTTTTTCAGGAAGCGGAACGCATTCTTGCCGGTATTGAGCAGCTATCCGATATCGCCAGCGACATTCGGAAGGGCACTGGTCAGCAGGTGCGGGTTGTTGCGATGTCCCGGCTGGCAAATAGCGTGCTGCCGCGCGCAGCAATTCGGTTTCGTGAGGCCAATCCAGACATCGCGTTGACCCTGGAAACGCATCACCGTCGCGAAATGGAACGGTGGCTGACGGGGCGCCAGTTTGATGTTGGGTTTGGGCCATTGCCCATTGAAAATGTTAAACTTGATATCCGCCCACTTGGCAGTACCCAGGCGGTTGTTGTTCTGCCCAAGGACCACTTTCTTGGCGCACGCAAGAAAGTATTGATCAGCGATCTTATTGATGAAAACTTGTTGGCGCTGACACCTGATACGTTGTTGCAACAACAGATCGCCGCAGCCTTTATGGTCGCTAACGTGAAACCGCGCATTGGCATGCACACCTCGTCATCGTTGATCGCGGTCAACCTGGTGGCACAGGGATTTGGATACACGATTACTGACGAGTTTACCGCGATGTGCGCAAACGGGCCTGTCGTGGTGCGGCCCTTAGTCGACCGATTGACGCTGGATTATGGTATCCTCACACCGCTCGGCGCGGCGATATCACCTGCGACAGAGGCTTTTATCGATTGCATGAAGGACGCTTTTTCTGCTCTGAAAATCGTTGATGCAGATACGACATGACCTTTGAGGTTTTCAGACTCCGCAAGCCGTCTTTGCGACAGTCAATTGATTCTTGATCTGCTTAGCGGACTTCAGAAAACCGAATTAACTCTTGCGTTTTTTGCAAGGTAATGTCCGAATATTAAATCTTTCTGACACAATTAAAGCCAAATCTCCCGAAAAATGAAGTGCTGAACCTGTGGTCTGAATACGGCCGCAATTCTCGAACCGAAATTGGTAAGGAGCCAGCAGAATGTATTGGACGAGTAGGAAAAACCTCTTCGTGGGAACGGCTATGTCGCTTCTGGCAACATCGGCCTTCGCACAGACTGTGACGTTGACGGCGTTGAATGCTGAGATGTCGATTGAGGGTGAGTTGTTGGGGTTTGATGGTGAGACCTATAGGATCAACACGGTTCTGGGTGAGTTGACGTTGAATGCGAGCATGGTGCGGT